>NZ_JAALDN010000334.1 GCF_014144855.1 Dietzia maris
CCACGTCCGTAGACACTGGAACCTAAATCCAGCGCGTCTGCCAATTCCGCCACGGGCGCGTCACCCGGGGGTACCGGGCGAGATGAGTTTACCGTGTGGTCAGCGGTACCGTGGAGGCGTGTCCGACACCCTTGGCTCCCACGCGACCGGAAGTGCCACGGCTTCCGGCGACCCGGCGCGGACCAGGGTCAAGCACCGCCCGGCGTGGATCGCGTTCGTCGTCCTGGGGGCGATCTTCTGCATGGGCATGGGGCTGTGGCAGCTCGCCCGCTACCAGGAGGCCACCGGGACCGCGCAGAACCTCGGGTACACGTTCATGTGGCCGTTCCTCGCCGGGTTCCTCGTCTACGCGTACCTGAAGTACGTGCGCATGGAGGCCGACGAGGGTGACCGGATCGCCGCCGCGGACGGCGTCGACGGTGGGCACCGCGCGGGGGGCGACGCGGAAGACGGCGGCGGCGACGACGACGGCGACGACGACGAGGTCGGTCGGCCCTCCGGAGTCACTGCGATCACCAGGAAGAACCGAATCGGCCGGCGCCGCGGCCCCGTCATGACGGAGATCCCCTCGGACCTGCTGCCGACGCGTCGACCCGCCCGTGACGAAGCGGTCCGGGACGAGGGCCTGGACGCCTACAACTCTTATCTCGCCGAACTCGCCCGGAAAGACCGGGCCGACGGCACCCATCAGGAGAAGCCTGCTTCATGACCGCCGCAGCCACCCAGCAGACCGACAACCGCAAGCCCGATCCGGGGGGCAGGATCGCCGGCGCGCTCAAGCGCTATCGGGTCCTGGCCTGGATCACCGGCGTGTGGTTGCTCGTGCTCACCGTGGAGATGATCTACAAGTACCTGATCTTGGAGAACTCGTCCGACGCCCCGGACTGGTTCACCTACATCGGTCAGGCCCACGGTGTGTTCTACATCCTGTACCTCTTCATGACGCTCGACCTGGCGATCAAGGCCCGCTGGCCCGCGTCTCGGACCCTGCTCACCGCGCTGGCGGGGACGATCCCGTTCCTGTCGTTCTGGTTCGAGCACAAGCGGACCCGCGACGTGCGCACCGAGTACGCGGTCTGACCCACCCCCCGTCATCGACAAGGACGTTCCGCACCCTCGCCTCTCGGGCGACGTGTGCGGAACGTCCTTCTCGTCGGGGTGCTGTCAGCCGGGGTGCTGTCAGCCGCGGTGCTGTCAGGCCGCGGTGCTGTCAGCCGCGCTCGGCGAGCACGCGCAGGGCCGGAACGAGAGCGCGCAGGGCACGGCCGCGGTGTGAGTCCGCGTCCTTCTCCTGCGGGCTGAGCTCAGCTGCCGCACGATCCGACCCTTCGGGCAGGAACAGCGGGTCGTACCCGAACCCGCCCTCCCCGCGCGACTCCCGCAGCACGCGCCCCGGCCAGCGACCCTCCTCGACGACCTCGCCGGGCACGCCCGGTCCGACCAGCGCGCACGCCGAGACGAACGCCGCCCCCCGGCGTTCGTCCGGGACGTCGGACAACTGCGCGAGCAGGAGTTCGTTGTTGGCGGCGTCGTCGCCGTGCCGTCCGGACCAGCGCGCCGAGAGCACCCCGGGCATCCCGTTCAGGGCGTCCACCGCCAGTCCCGAGTCGTCCGCCAGGCACGGCAGGCCGGTCGCCAGCGCACCGGACCGGGCTTTGATCAGCGCGTTGTCCGCAAAGGTGGCGCCGTCCTCGGGCTCCACCGGGTACTCCGGCACCTCGTCCAGTCCCACCGGCTCGATGCCGACGATCCCCGCCGACTCCAGCACCCGGCGCAGCTCGGCCAGCTTCTTGGCATTACGGCTCGCGACCACCAGGCGAACGGTCACGACTACCGCCCCCGGTTCCGTGCGGCCGGCGGCGAGGGCAACTCGCCCGGGTACGGCGCCGCGAGGGCTTCGCGCTGTATCTCGAAAAGTCGCTCGCAGCCGGCCTGCGCCGAGTCGAGCATCGCGTCCAGCAGGTCGCGGCCGAACGCCGCGCCCTCGGCGGTCCCCTGGACCTCGATGAGCTTGCCTCCGTCGGTGCACACCACGTTCATGTCCACCTCGGCCCGCGAATCCTCCTCATAGGGCAGGTCGCACAGGACGCGGCCGTCGACGACGCCGACGCTCACCGCGGCGACCGCCCCGGTGAGCGGGTTCCCGGTGACCGCGCCCTTAGCCTGCAGCCACGTGATCGCGTCCGCCAGGGCCACGTACGCGCCGGTGATCGCCGCGGTCCGTGTCCCGCCGTCGGCCTGCAGGACGTCGCAATCCAGGGCGATGGTGTTCTCCCCCAGCGCGGACAGGTCGATGCAGGCCCGCAGGGAGCGGCCCACCAGGCGGCTGATCTCGTGGGTGCGTCCGCCCACCTTGCCGCGGACCGACTCCCGGCCCGAGCGCTCGTGGGTCGCGGCCGGCAGCATCGCGTACTCCGCCGTCAGCCACCCCAGGCCCGAACCCTTGCGCCACCGCGGCACGCCCTCGGTGACGCTGGCCGTACACATGACGCGGGTCTGCCCGAAGGTGACGAGGACCGACCCAGCCGGGTGCGAGGTGAATCCCCGCGTGATGGTCACGTCACGCAGGTCGGCGTCGCCGCGTCCGTCTGCTCTGCTGATGCTCGATGAGGTCACGACCGCCGATCCTAGCCGCCGGACGCCCACGCCTGAGGTGCAGGCGGCGTGGGAGGGGCCGTAGCGGGGAGGGACGGGGCCGGGAGGGGTCGGGTGGTGCCGGCCCGCCACCTAGACGGTGATCCGCAGATCCGGCTCCGCCAGCAGGATCTCCCCGCCGAACTCGGCGGCCGCCTCCGCGCGGACCGCCTCGCGGTCCACCCACGGCGGGATGTGGGTCAGCACGAGACGACCCACGCCGGCGCGGTGAGCGGTCAGGCCCGCCTCCGCCCCCGACATGTGGATGCCCGGCGGGCGTCCCTCCTCGTGCGTCCAGGACGCCTCACAGAGCAGGACGTCCGCGCCGACCGCCAGCTCGACCAGGGCATCGCAATAGGCGGTGTCCCCGCTGTACGCCAGGACCCGGCCGCTACGGGAGGTCAGGCGCATTCCGTACGACTCCGGAGGATGCTCCACCCGGTCGGCCCGCACGCTCAGGGCCACCTCGTCGTCGTCGCCCCTCATCTCCACCTCGGGCGCGACGTCCCACGTGGCCACGTCGAACGTGTCCGACAGGTCGTCGACCGTCCCCGGCTCCTCCGCCGACGCCACCCCGATCCGGTAGGCCGTCCCGGACGGCCCGACCAGCGGCACGCGGCCCGCGCCCTTCGCACCTGGGCCGAAGCGCCGCAGGACCAACAGACTCGGGACATCCAGGCAGTGGTCGGCGTGGAGGTGGGACAGCAGGACTGTCGCGTCCTCGGGGGCCACGTGTCGTTGCAGCGCGCCGAGGACACCGGGCCCCATGTCGATCACCACGGGGGCGAGACCGTCGACCTCCACCAGATACCCGGACGCCGGCGAGGTGGGTCCACCGATACTTCCCGAGCACCCGAGGACAGTCAGAAACATGGGCACCATCGTGCCACGCCGCACCGCGTGTCGTGGTGTTCGCGGCTGTGCCCGCGAGGCGCGTCGGCGTCCATCAGTCCGACACCGCCCGCCCGACGGTCACCAGACCGGGGCCGAGGAACCGTGACGCCACCCGGCGGAAGGCGTCGGGATCACCGGTGACGAGGTACTCGTGGGTCGCCGGCTCGGCCGCGTCGTGTGGCCGCAACAAGTCCTGCGCGGTGAGTACCCGCAGCACGTCCTTGGCGGTCTCCTCAGCGCTCGAGACCAGCGTGACGTGGTCCCCCGCCGCCAGCTGCACCACACCGGACAGCAACGGGTAGTGGGTGCAGCCCAGCACCAGGGTGTCGACGTCGGCGTCGCGGATCGGGGCGAGATACGCCTCCGCCAACCCGAGCACCTGACGGCCACTGGTGATACCGCGCTCGACGAACTCGACGAACTTCGGACACGCCACCGACGTCAGCTCGATCCCGGCGGCCGCGGCCACCGCGTCGTCGTATGCCCGCGACGCCACCGTCGCGCGCGTGGCGATGACCCCGATCCGGCCCGACCGGGTGGTGGCCACCGCGCGCCGGGCCGCCGGCTGGATGACCTCCACGACCGGCACCGGGTAGCGCTCGCGGGCGTCGCGGAGCATCGCCGCCGACGCCGTGTTGCACGCGATCACCAACACCTTGACCCCGCGGTCGACGAGTTGGTCCGCCACCGCGAGGGCGTGCGCCCGGACCTCGGCCAGCGGCAACGGACCGTACGGCCCGTTGGCGGTGTCACCGACGTAGACCACCGACTCATCGGGTAACTGGTCCACGATCGCCCGGGCCACCGTCAGACCGCCGGCACCGGAGTCGAACACCCCGATGGGAGCCTGCGGGTCGGGGCGCGTCACCTCCGCGGTCCGGCGGACCACCGCGGCTGGGTGGCGAGCTGCTGCTGCGGTTTCCGGTCGCGCTTGAGGCCGTACGCCGACGCCACGCCGCCGATCGCGCCCCCGAGATGGCCCTGCCAGGACACTCCGTCCAGCATCGGCGACAGGCCCGCCAGCGCCTCGAGCCCGTAGTAGAAGCCGATGACCAGTCCGATCACCAGGTGCAGGATGCGCCGGGAGAAAAAGCCCCGGACGATGACGTAGAAGATGTAGCCGAACACGATCCCGGAGGCCCCGATGTGGACGGTCCCGGTGCCGCCGAGCAACCAGGACACCACTCCCGAGATCAGCCACGACACGAGGGTGACGGTGACCAGCGGCCGGATCCCGGACAGGGCGATGATCGACCCCAGCACGAGCAGGGCGATCGAGTTGCCGATCAGGTGCGCCCAGTCCCCGTGCAGCAACGGCTGGAACACGATGCCGAGCAGCCCGTCCGTCGCCAGGGGGCTGACACCGTAGCCGTCGAGCACCTGGGGCTCCCCGGTGACCCGCAGCAACACCTGGTCCGCCGCCTCGACCACCCACATCAGGGCGACGAACGACCACAGCAGGACCAGGGCCGGCCAGCGCCGCGGTCCCGGGTCTACCGGGCGGGTCGGGCCGGCGCCGGTACCCGGCCACGGCGAACGGGGGTCTCGGTTCACGATGTTCTCCTCATTGCCCGTCGTCTCACAGCCCGTCGTCTCACAGCCCGTCCAGGGCCGTGCACAGGGAGTCCTGCATGAAGGTCAGCCAGTGGTACACGTCCAACTGGGCGGACCGGGGGTCATCGTCGGGCACGTACTCGGGGATGTCGGTGGCGGCGGTCCCGTCGGACGAGCCCGCCTCCAACAGGACCGCGCCCAGCCCCAGTCGCACGTCGTTGAGGCAGCGCATCCAGGAATTTGCCTGCTCGAGGGTCAGCGACACCGTCCCGCCCCGCGACGGCAACGAACGCAACACCACGCCCGCGCAGCCGAGTTTCGCGTCGATGATCGCCGGCTCGTGGATCATCCGCATGCCCGAGTTGTGGGCCCGCGCGACGGCCGCACCGTCCGTGTCGGACCCGTCCGCACGGTCGGCCGCCTCGGGGCGGTGGAAGTCCGGCAACAACCGCGCCAGGGGCGCCTCGGCGGGCACCTGCGAGTGGCCACTGCGCATCCCCGTGATCTCGGCCAGCTCATCGCGTGGGGCGGAGTCCCGGCGCTGTTCGAGCATGTCCACGACGTTGGAGACCAGGGCGTGCAGGATCTGCACCTCGTGGTTCTCCATGACCGACTTGATGCGCGCCCCACCGAGGGACGCCTTGCGCTGCCACGCCTTCACCGCCTCACGCCTCCCGCTGCATCGTGGCCCATAGTCCGGCCTCCTGCAGCTTGCGGACGTCGTTCTCGACCTTGTCGCGGCTGCCGGACGACACGACCGCCCGACCGTCGTTGTGGACCTTGAGCATCAGGTCATGCGCCTTCTCCCTGCTGTAGCCGAACACCCGCTGGAACACGTACGTCACGTAACTCATCAGGTTCACCGGGTCGTCCCAGACCACGGTGAGCCAGGGGCTGTCCACCCCACCGTCGAGGTCCGCGTCCGTGGACTCCACGGGCGCGGCCGACGGCATCGCCATCACCGGGGCGGTGCTCCGGACGGCCGCAAGCGGTGTCGTCACAGGGTGCATGGAACCCAGGATACGGATTCCCGCCGGGTAGGCCACGCCGTAGAGTCGCCCCCGTGACCCCGCCGACTCCCTCCCATGTCACGCCCCCCACCGGGCGACCGTCCACCGCCCTGCTCACGGACAAGTACGAGCTCACCATGATCCGGGCGGCCCTGGCGGACGGCACCGCCGACCGGCCGTGTGTGTTCGAGGTCTTCGCCCGACGCCTGCCCTCCGGCCGTCGGTACGGGGTGGTCGGCGGCACCGGTCGGCTCCTCGAACGCGTGGCGGACTTCCGGTTCGACGACGAGGAGATCGAGGCGCTGTCGGATTCGCTCGACGAGCGGACCACCGACTGGCTCCGCGACTTCCGCTTCACGGGTGACGTCGACGGCTACGCGGAGGGCGAACTGTTCTTCCCCGGCTCGCCCGTGCTGAGCATCCGGGGCGGGTTCGCGGAGTGCGTCGTACTCGAGACCCTGGTCCTGTCCGTGCTCAACCACGACAGCGCGATCGCCTCCGCCGCCGCGCGGATGACCTCCGCGGCGTACGGCCGCCCCATCATCGAGATGGGGTCCCGCCGCACACACGAGGAGGCGGCGGTCGCCGCGGCCCGGGCCGCCTACCTCACCGGGTTCGCCTCCACCTCCAACGTGGAGGCGACGCGTCGGCACGGGGTGCCGTCCGCCGGGACGTCCGCCCACTCGTTCACCCTGCTGCACACCGGCCCGGAGGGTCCGGACGAGGCGGCCGCCTTCCGCTCGCAGGTGAAGACCCTCGGTGTGGACACCACCCTCCTGGTGGACACCTACGACATCGCGAAGGGCGTGGCGACGGCGATCGAGGTCGCCGGGCCCGGACTCGGCGGCGTCCGCATCGACTCCGGGGACCTGGGGGTGCTCGCCCGCCAGGTCCGCGGTCAGCTGGACGCCCTCGGCGCCCGCGACACCCGGATCGTGGTCTCCGGGGACCTCGACGAGTACGCGATCGCCGCTCTGCGCGCGGAGCCGGTCGACGTGTACGGCGTCGGCACCCGGCTCGTGACCGGCTCGGGCGCCCCGACCGCCGGCATGGTCTACAAACTCGTCGAGGTCGACGGGATCCCCGTGGCCAAGCGCTCCGCCCAGAAGGAGTCCCTGCCCGGCGCCAAGCGGGCGGTCCGCCACCACCGCCGCTCGGGCACCGCCGTCGAGGAGGTGCTGCTGCCGTGGTCCGGGGACGCCCCCGGGGAGCCCGGTCTCGAGACGCGCGATCTCATGGTCCCGCTGATCCGGGGCGGCGAGACCGTACCCGGGCTTCCGACCCTCGAACGGTCACGCGCCCACCACGCCGCCGTGATGGTGTCCCTGCCGTGGGAGGGGCTCGCGCTGAGTCAGGGCGACCCCGCCATCCCCGTGAGGGTCATCCCCCCGGCCACCCGCTGAGCGGAGCAATCGGTCGACCGCCGACGCACCCGGGTGGGCCCCGAGCCGGCCGGGCCTGCCCCCGAGCCGCCCGGGTCTGCCCCCGAGCC
>NZ_JAALDN010000335.1 GCF_014144855.1 Dietzia maris
TCCCGCGCCGAGAGGTCGCGGGCGACGGCGGCGGCGACCGTGTGGCGTCGCTCCAGGGCCCCGGTCAGGGCGGCGCGGGCCAGGTCGGTGCGGATGTGGAGGCGGTCCAGGCGGTGGGCAGTGAGGTACGCGGAGAGCAACGCCGCGAGCGCGGCGACGAGGACGACGACGACGACGACGATCAGCTCAGCGGACACGCAGCGTCTCCCCCGGGCCGCGGATGGTCTCGTACACACGCACGACCCGGTCGGCGACGACGGGCCAGTCGTACTCCCGGACCGCCTGGAGACCGCGGGTGCGGAGGTCGGCGCGCCGTCCGGGGTCGGTGAGGACCCTCGTGAGGGCTGCGGCGAGGGCACCGGCGTCGCCGACCGTGGCGAGTTCCCCGCACTCGCCGTCCCGGAGGACACGGCGGAATGCGTCGAGGTCGGCGGCCACGACGGCGGTCCCGGCGGCCATGGCCTCCACGAGGACGATGCCGAAGCTCTCCCCGCCGGTGTTGGGTGCGCAGTAGACGTCCGCCGCGGCCAGCACCGCGGCCTTGCGGGTGTCGTCGACCCGGCCGAGGAACTCCACGTCCAACCCGGCCGGGAGGGCGGCGCGCAGTGTCCGCTCGTCGCCGTCGCCCATGACCCGCAGCCGCAGTTCCGGGACGTCCCGCAGGACGGCGGGGAGCGCTGCGGCGAGCACGCCCATCCCCTTGCGGGGTTCGTCGTAGCGGCCGAGGAACGCCACGGTCGGTGCGTCGGTCGGTTCGGCTGAGGTGTCGACGTCGGTGAACGCGGACACGTCGACGCCGTTGGGGATCTCGACGGCGTCGGAGCCCAGGGCCTCCATCTGCCAGCGGCGCGCCAGGGTCGACACCGCGATCCGTCCCCGGATCTTCTCCAGCAGCGGGGCCAGGACCCCGTCGGCGGCGCCGAGGATCATCGACCCCGTGGTGGAGGTGTGGAACGTGGCCGTGATGGGCCCGGAGGACATCGCCAGGGCGAACATGCCGACGCCCGGGGCGTTGGGTTCGTGGATGTGCAGGACGTCCAGCGGTTGCTCGCGGAGCCACTGTCGGGTGGCCCGCCAGGTGGCGGGGCCGAAGCTGAGCCGGGCGACGGACCCGTTGTAGGGGATCGGGACGCCCGGCCCGGTCAGGGTCATCCCGGAGACCGGCGCGCTGCCGGGACTGCCCGGGGCCAGGACCCGGACAGTGTGTCCGCGGCGTCGCAACTCCTCGGTCAGGTCCACGACGTGGGCCTGCACCCCGCCCGGGGCGTCGAACGAGTAGGGGCAGATCATGCCGATGCGCACGGCGGGGTCAGCCCTCGATCCGCGCACGTCGCTCGGCCGGCAGGTCGTCCAGCCACAGTGGCTGGAGCATGTGCCAGTCCGCGGGGTGCCGGGCGATCCCCTCGGCGAAGAGGTCGGCCATCGCCTGCACCGTCGGCTCGATCCCGTCCGAGACGTCGATGGGCGGGGTGATGCGGACCCGCATCGTCTCCTCGTCGGCGTACCAGAACTGGGCGACGAGCAGAGGCGCGCCGGTCTCCACCGCGAGGCGGGCCGCCCCCGCGGGCATGCGCGTCTGCTCGCCGAAGAACGTCACGGGCACCCCGGTCCGGCGTAGGTCCCGCTCCCCCGGCAGACAGACGATCCCGCCCCCTGCGAGGTACTCGCGCAGCGCGTCCAACGGCGGGGTGGGTCCGCCCGTGTGCGGGTAGATGGTGAAGCCCAGGCCCTCGCGGAAGTCCAGGAAGCGCTGGTACAGCGATTCCGGCTCGAGTCTCTCCGCGACGGTGGCGAACCCGCCGTAGCGTCGCGCCAGCCAGGTGCCGCCCAGGTCCCAGTTGGCCGAGTGCGGCAGCGCGACGACCACCCCGCGCCCCTGCTCGAGCGCCGCGTCGAGGTTCTCGACCCCGGCGATCGTCCGGTCCATCTCGCGGGCTACGGCCTCGCGATCCATGGAGGGCAGGCGGAACGCCTCGCGCCAGTAGCGGGCGTAGGAGCGGAGGGAATCCCGGATCAGCTGGTCGGGGACCTCGGCCGGGGCGACACCGAGGACGCGGGCCAGGTTCCGGCGCAGCTGCGAGTCCGGACCCTGTCGGCGCGCCGCGAGATCGGCGCCCGTTCGGAAGAGGGTGCGCGCGACCGGCTCGGGCAGGCCGCGCACCACGGCCCATCCGGCGGCGTACCCGAGATCGGTCAGGCGATCGCCGAGTGCGCTCATCGGTCTCCCACCGCAGGGGCATCGCTACGCGCCACGCGTTCGAGGTAGTCGGTGCGGCCGCCCCACACCCGCTGGATCACCGTGACGAAACTACCCACCGCGACGGCGGTCAGCCCGACCTCGAGCGCCCACGGCACCCCCAGCCCCTCGAGGCCGGCGCCGAGCAGGATGAGGACCAGGCGATCGGCGCGCTCCATCAGCCCGCCCGGTGTGTGCAGCCCGCCCGCGTCGGCGCGGGCCTTGGAGTAGGACACCACCTGGGACAGGATCAGGCAGGCCAGGAGCATGACCAGCGCGTACCGGTTGTCGGGCTCGGTGTGGACCAGCCACCACACCAGCGACGCCAGGATCACGCCGTCCGCGACCCGATCGGAGACAGCGTCGACCAGGGCCCCGTACGGTGACCCGCCCCCGCTCGCGCGGGCGACCGCACCGTCCACCAGATCGAACAGGGTGCACAGTGCGATGACGATCGCGCCGGCCACCAGGTGACCGGGTCCGAACAGGGTGATCGCCGCGGCGCAGGTCAGCAGGAGGCCGGCGAGGGTGATCCCGTTGGCGGTGACGCCGCTGCGGACGAGGAACGCCGCCAGGGGGTGGGCCACCCTGGCGACCCCCGACCTTCCGTACTCGCTGAGCATTCGACTCCCTGCCTACTTCGAGGTGCGGTCTGGTCCGGACACGCCATCCGATGACACCGTGGTGGACCACGCCTCCGAGAGCAGCTGCCGCGTCTGTCGGAGGAGCTGCGGCAGCACCTTGGTCCCGCCGGTCACGGTAATGAAGTTCGCGTCACCGATCCAGCGTGGCACGACGTGTTGGTGCAGATGCTCGGACAGGGACCCGCCGGCCGCGCCACCCAGATTGAGCCCCACGTTGAACGAGTCCGGGTTCGAGACCGTCTTGATGACCCGGATCAGGTGCTGCGTGTACGACATGAGTTCGCGGGACTCGTCGTCGTCGAGGTCCTCCAGGTCCGCCACCTTGCGGTACGGCACCACCATCGAGTGACCCGGGTTGTAGGGGAACAGGTTGAGCACGACGTAGACGTGCTCGCCCCGGGCGACCACCAGCCCGTCCTCGTCGCTCATCCTCGGGATGTCGAGGAACGGCTCCCCCGTCATCCCCTCGGCCGGCTCGGGACGCGACTCGGCGATATATGACATCCGGTAGGGCGCCCACAGCAACTGGAGGTGGTCCTCCCCCACCCCGAACTGGCGGTAGACGCCCGTCGAGGACGGATCTCCGGCCGTCACACGCGCTCCGCGGTCGGCACGTCGTTGCGTCGGGAGTTGACCCAGTACGAGATCTTGTCCATCGCGGCGTTCCGCGAGACCCCGTTGAGCTGCGTCCCGTCCGGGAACCGGAAGCTCACCGCGCCCGCCTCGACGTCGCGGTCACCGGCCAGGAGCATGAACGGGACCTTGCCGGTGGTGTGGTTGCGGATCTTCTTCTGCATCCGCTCGTCGGAGACGTCGAGCTCGGCGCGGATACCGCGCCCCCGGAGCTCGTCGATCACGTCCTCGAGATGCTTCTCGTGCGCCTCCGCCACGGGGATGCCCACCACCTGCACGGGCGCCAGCCACGCCGGGAACAGACCGGCGTAGTGCTCGAGCAGGACCGCGAAGAACCGCTCGATCGAGCCGAAGAGCGCGCGGTGGATCATCACCGGCCTCTTCTTGGTGCCGTCCGCGGCGTTGTAGGTCAGGTCGAACAGCTCGGGCAGGTTGAAGTCCAGCTGGACCGTCGACATCTGCCACGTACGCCCGATGGCGTCGCGTGCCTGGACGGAGATCTTGGGGCCGTAGAAGGCGGCCCCGCCCGGGTCCGGGACCAGCTCGAGGCCGGAGTTCGTGGCCACCCGACGCAGCGTGTCGGTCGCGCGCTCCCAGATCTCGTCGCCGCCGACGTACTTCTCCGGATCCTTGGTCGACAGCTCGAGGTAGAAGTCCTCGAGGCCGTAGTCGCGCAGGAGCGAGATGATGAAGGAGAGAACGGAGGCGATCTCGCCCTCCATCTGCTCCTCGGTGCAGTAGATGTGCGCGTCGTCCTGGGTGAAGCCGCGGGCGCGGGTGAGGCCGTGGATCACCCCGGACTTCTCGTACCGGTACACCGTTCCGAACTCGAACATCCGCAGCGGGAGCTCGCGGTACGAGCGGCCGCGGGAGTCGAAGACGAGGTTGTGCATGGGGCAGTTCATCGGCTTGACGTAGTAGTCCTGCCCCGGCTTGGTCTCCTTGCCGTCCGCGTCGTACTCCGCGTCCAGGACCATGGGGGGGAACATCCCCTCCGAGTACCAGCTCAGGTGCTGGGACTTGCGGAACAGGTCGCCCTTGGTCACGTGCGGGGTGTTGACGAGCGAGTACCCGGCGGACAGGTGGCGCCTGAGGGAGTGCTGCTCCATCTCGTTGCGGATGATCCCGCCGCGGGGGTGGAACACCGGGAACCCGGACCCGATCTCGTCGGGGAAGCTGAACAGGTCCAGCTCGGTCCCGAGCCGACGGTGATCCCGCTTCTCCGCCTCGGCCAGACGGTCGAGGTAGGCGTCCATGGCCTCGGTGCTCTCCCAGGCCGTGCCGTAGATCCGCTGGAGACCGGCGTTGTTCTGATCGCCCCGCCAGTAGGCGGCGGACGAGCGCGTGAGTGTGAACGCGGGGATGAACTTGGTGGTGGGCGTGTGCGGGCCGCGGCACAGATCCGACCAGATGACCTCGCCCGTGCGGGGGTTGAGGTTGTCGTAGGCGGTCAGCGCACCCGCGCCGACCTCCATGATCTCGGAGTCCTCGAGCGCCACCGCGCCGTCGGCGTCGCCGGCGTCCGCCCGGCCCTTGTCCTCGACCAGTTCGAGCTTGTACGGCTCGCCCGCCAGCTCGGTGCGCGCCTCGTCGAGCGAGGCGTACTCCCGCCGCGAGAAGCGCTGGCCGGCCTTGATGATCTTCTTCATCCGCTTCTCGAGGTCCTTGAGGTCCTCGGGCGTGAAGGGCTCGGCCACGTCGAAGTCGTAGTAGAAGCCGTTCTCGATCGGCGGGCCGATCCCGAGCTTGGCCTCGGGGAACTTGTCCTGCACCGCCTGGGCGAGCACGTGTGCGCACGAATGCCGGATCACCGACCGCCCGTCCTCGGAGTCGGCCCGGACGAGCTCCACCTCCGTGTCCTCGGCGGGCGCCCAGGACAGATCCCGCAGGGTCCCCTCCGGATCCCGCACCACGACGATCGTCTGCGGGCCGCTGCGCGACTGCAGCTCCCGCTCGGCGAGGATCTTGCCCGCGGGCTCACCGGCCGGGACGACGGTCGTCACAGGGGCCGCACCCGTCGCGTCGGCATCGGTTTCCGGAATGCGGTTCTCGGACACGGGGGGAGATCTCCTCGGGCAGTGGACGTCGGGTGCCGGTGGGCCACCCGGGCTGACACCGGTCCACGACAGGGACCGGGCCGGTCCATGCTACCCGGGGCCCTGACGGAATCCCGGACCGCGGCGCGACGTTGCACCCGGCATGCGCATCGACATCTGGTCCGACGTCGTCTGTCCGTTCTGCTGGATCGGCAAGCGGCACCTCGAGGCGGCACTGGAGACGTTCCGTGCGCGACACCCCGAGATCGGGGTCGAGGTGGTGTGGCGGGCCTACGAACTCGACCCCTCCGCTCCCCGCGTCGTCGGCGACGAGCCGACCGAGACGAGCGCACAGATGCTCTCGCGCAAGTACGGGATGTCGCTCGCCGACGCGGAGGCCGGGCAGGAGCAGATGGCCGCCCGGTTCACCGAACTCGGCCTGGACTTCGACTGGCGGTCCGCGCGCATCTGTTCGACCTTCGACGCCCACCGCCTGGCCGCCCTGGCCGCCGAGCACGGACGGGCGGACGCGGTGGACGAGGCCCTGCGACGCGCCCACTTCACCGAGGGACGGGCGATCTCGGACCCGGTGGTGCTGCATCGGATCGGGGTCGGGGCCGGGTTACCGGCAGCGGAGGTCGACCGGGTGCTCCGAGGGGACGCGTACGCCGACCTGGTGCACCGCGACGTCGAGACGGCCCGCGGTCTCGGGGTCCGGGGGGTGCCGTTCTTCGTGTTCGACGACCGACTCGCCGTCAGCGGGGCCCAGCCGGTCGAGGTGTTCGACGAAGCTCTGGAGCAGGCGATGGCGGCGGAGGTCTGAGTCCCCCGAGCCCGTGCACAACCGAGCCCGTACACAACCGAGCCCGTACACACCACCGAGCGCCCGACCCGCTGTCCGCGGATCGGGCGCCCGGTCGTGCGGGGTGCCGCTATGTCATGTCACATCGCCAGCGCCGCCGCGCCGAAACCGGCGAGGGCCACGAGGCCCGAGCCAGCGGCGAGCTGGACCATGCGGTCCGCGGCCATGCACGTGAGCAGGAAGTCGCCCATCGTGCCGCCCTGCCGCTGGTGCGCGATCGCGAGGGCGGACGGACCGCACCTGCCGAGCGAGACCACCGCGAACAGTGCCGCGCCGAGAACGGGGTTGGCGAGGGCGATCGCGCCCAGGAACAGCAGGTAGTAGGCGCTGGAGCGGATGAAGATCATGAACCCGGGCCCGATGAGCGTGCCGAAGTAGAACGACACCCGCATCGGACGACCGACCCGGCGCAGATGGCGGGGCAGCTGCTGGCGTCGCATCGGCGTCGGCATCCGCAGCAGGCCGGTCTCGTGGAGGCCGTACAGGAACGCCAGCGAGGACCATCCCGCCAGCAGCGGCGCCACCGGGACCGGCCCGACCACGGACTGGACGGCCATCCCCACGAGGCCCAGGCCCGCACCGACCGGAAGAGCGGTGAGCAACGAGCCCGCGAGGTGGGCACCGAGACGGCCCAGGGCGGAGCCGTCACCGGGCCGGTCCGCCTGTTTGGGGGCGGCGACGACGCCCGCCACGGACATTCCGCAGGTGGACCGGTTCGCGGCGACGGCGGTGAGCGCGGCCGCGCCGACGACGCCCA
>NZ_JAALDN010000336.1 GCF_014144855.1 Dietzia maris
CTGCTGATCCCGGTTCTGCTGGTTGCGCCCCTGACGCTGCCCGCCACCGCGGTTGCCGTCCTCGCGACTGGAGCGGTCCCCCTGGCGACCGGAGTCGGAGTCATCCGACCCGCCCCGGGGGTTCTCCGCACCGCCCCCGGCCCTGTCGCCACGATCCCGTCGGCCGGACTCGGTCGGCGGGGCGGGCGCCCCGCTCCGTGCAGACGCCTCGTCTCGTGCAGACGCCTCATCGCGGTCCGGCGTCTTCTCCGGAGCCGACTCGGCCTTCGCCGCAGGCTCGTCGGCCACCGCGGGTTCGGTTTTCGGGGCGGGCGCGGTCTTCGGGGCGGGCTCACGGGCCGGCGCGGGCCTGCCACCCCGGGCGCCCTCGATCATCGCGACGAGGTCGCCCTTGCGCTTACCCGACAGGCCTTTGAGGCCCATCTGCTGGGCCAGCGACTTGAGGTCGTTGAGGCGCATCGCCGACAGCGAGGCACCCTGTGCTGGCGTGGAAGTGGTGTCCGTCGAGGTCACGGGGATCCTTTCTGGGCCCGGGGCCGGGGCGGTGTACGCCGCCTCGCATCGAGCAGGTGTCCGGGAAGCGGACTCGGCGTCCCGGGGTGGCCGCTGGGGCCTTCCGTGGCGGCAACGTGGCCGGACACGGATCTTTCGTCTGAGGGGGATCCTCGTGAGGGGAGAACCGCTCGATAGTGGGGATCCCTGTACGCCACTCGCCGATCGGCCTGTCCCACCGAGTCCGATCCACACCACACCGACCTGGTGCGGAGGGTGCTGCGAGGATTGACTCGGAATGCTGGGACGACCGGGCGCCCGTGGCTGGGTGCAAGCATACTACTCTGTGGCCGATCGCGCGCAGGTCCCCCTTCCGCGAGTCGCGACTGGCGGTCACCGCGTCGGATGCGGGCGGTAACGTACAGCACACGACAAGGGCCACACGACCTCGGAGGTGACCGTGCTCGGAACGATGCTGGACACGCCACTGCTCGTGTCCCGGATCCTCGAGCACGCGGCGGAACGACACGGTGGGTCCACTGTCACCGGATTCGTCGGCGACCTGGAACCCCGTCCGGTGCGATACGACGTGCTGGCCTCCCGCGCGGCCGCCACCGCGCACGCCCTCGCCGGGCTCGGGGTACGACCCGGCGATGTGGTGGGCATCCTGTCCGGCAGCCGCACCGAGGTCGTCGAGGCGATGTTCGCCCTCCCCGCGATGGGCGCGGTCGCCCTCCCGGTGAACGTCCTCCGATCAGTGGAGTTCATGGTCTCCGTCCTGAGCGACAACCGGGTCGGAGTCGTCCTCGTGGACCCCGAACTGCTCCCCGCGGTCCTCCCGGTGGCCGCACAGGTCGAGTCGCTGCGCCACCTCGTCGTCGTCGACAGTCGGATACCCACCGACTGCGGTGACATCGGCGCGGAGGTCCACGCCCTCGAGGCCCTCCTCGACGGCCAGCCCACCACCTACCCGTGGCCCGACCTCGACGAACGCTCCGCCGCCGCGATCGCCTACACCTCCGGCACCACGGGCGCCTCCAAGGGCGTGGCCTACACCCACAGGTCCATCTGGCTCCACTCGATGCAGATGTCCATGGCCGAGAGCGCCGCCCTGCGCAGTGGCGACACCGTCCTGACGACCGTCCCGATGTATCACGTCATGTCCTGGGGACTGCCGTACGCCGCCTTCATGACCGGCGCCGGCCTCATCACCGCCCGGCCCCGCCCGGGTCGGGTGATCAACACTGGGCACGACATGGCCGACCTCCTCCGCGAGTTCCGGCCGAACAAGATGGCCACCACGCCGGCGACCCTCCAACGACTCCTCCGGCGGCTGGAGACCCACCCGCAGCCGATCGGCCATCTCAGCGAGGTCCTCGTCGGCGGATCACCCGTCCCCGAGGCCCTGTTCGACGCGTTCGTCGAGCGTCACGGGGTCACGATCATGCAGGCCTACGGACTCACCGAGTCCAGCCCCATCGCGACGTTCGCGCGACCGGACCCCCACTCCTCCGCGACCCGGCGACGCGCACAGATGCTCGGTCAGGGACGGTTCCCCGCCGGAGTGAAGGCACGCATCGTGGACGGCGGCCGGGTCCAGCACAACAACGGGTGGTCCGTCGGCGAACTCCAGATCCGCGGCCCGTGGGTGACGGCCCGCTACCTCGGCGACGAGGCCTCCGATCGCTTCGTCGACGGATGGCTACGCACCGGGGACGTGGCCAGCATCTCCCCCAAGGGCTACCTCGACGTGGTGGACCGGGTCGACGACATCATCGCCTCCGGCGGTGAACTGATCTCGACGGTCGAACTCGAACACGCGGTCCTGCTCGACGACCGGGTCGCAGAGGTGGCCGTGGTCGGTGTCCCGGACGAACGCTGGGGCAACCGGCCGCTCGTCCTGGTCCAGCTCAAGACCGGGGCGACCGCGTCCGCCCGCGCCCTCTGGGAGGGTCTCGACGGCGTCGTGGAGAACTGGAAGCGCCCGGATCACTGGGCTTTCGTCGACCACATCCCGCAGACCACGGTCGGAAAGTTCGACAAGATCAGGATCCGGGCGCGCCACGCCGCGGGCGACTACGAGATCACGACGATCGCCCCGGAGGCGTCCGACTGAATCCCTCCGACGGGGTCTCGAAGGGACGCTCTACCGATCGGACGGGGCGTCGCCCGACCGGGTGTCAGTCTCCGGCCACGACCCGGGCACCGTCCGCGATCTGCAGGTCCAGCACCGTCCATCCCTGCGCCTCGGCATCGGCGCGCAGGTCGGTCGGCAACCCGTCGGTGCCCAACACCAGCACGGTCGGGCCGGCGCCGGAGACCGTCGCCGCGAGACCCCGCTCACGCAGTCTGGTGACCCACTCGGTGGTGCCGACCAGGGCCGGGGCCCGGTAGGACTGGTGGAGCCGATCCTCGGTCGCGGCCAGCAGGAACTCCGGATGGGCCGCGAGCGCGACCGACATCAGCGCGGCGCGGCTCGCGTTGAAGGCCGCGTCCTCGTGCGGGACGGTGGCCGGGAGCAGGCCGCGGGTCTGCGCGGTCGACGACGTCTCGGACGGCACCAGAACGGTGGCGACGATCGAGGGATCCACCTCCATGCGGACCGCACGGTAGTGCACGCCGGTCGCCGAGCGCTCCGTCCACGACACCACGACCCCGCCGAGGACACTGGCCGCCGCGTTGTCCGGGTGGCCCTCGAACTCGCTCGAGAGCTGGACCAGGTGGTCGTTCGTCAGCACCCCGCCCATCAGACCGTTCGCCGCGACCAGTCCGCCGACCGCGGCGGACGCCGACGACCCGAGACCGCGGGAGTGCGGGATCGCGTTCCGGCAGGAGATCCGTACGCCCGGCACACCCACGCCACCGGCACGCAGCGCGGCCTCGACGGCCTTGGCCACCAGGTGCGAGGCGTCCTCGGGAACCTGACCGGCGCCCTCCCCCGACACCTCCAGCTCGAGGCCGGAGTCGATCGTGGTCACCGTGATCGTGTCGTACAGACCCAGGGCCACCCCGAGCGCGTCGAAACCCGGCCCGAGGTTCGCGCTGGACGCCGGTACCTCGATCGTGACCGTGCGCCCGACCGGCAGGATGTGCCCACCCGAGCTGCCGAAGACCTCCGGGCCGGGACCGCTCACCTCGCTCACTGCAGGCCGAGGGCGCCGGCGACGGCCGACGGATCCACCGGGATGGCCTCGACCTCGGGCATCCCCAGTAGGGCGGTGTCGGGGTCCTTGAGTCCGTTGCCGGTCACGGTGCACACGATGGTCTGTCCCGCCTCCAGCTCACCGCCCGCGTGCGCGTCGAGCAACCCCGCCACCGAGGCCGCGGAGGCGGGCTCGACATAGACGGCATCCTTGCCGGCGACCATGCGGTACGCCTCGAGGATCTGCTCGTCGGTGCGCTTGCGGAACGTCCCCCCGGACTCGTCGCGGGCGGTCACCGCGCCGTCCCACGACGCCGGGGAGCCGATCCGGATGGCGGTGGCGATGGTCTCGGGGTTCTTGACCGGGGCGCCGTCGACCAGCGGTGCGGCGCCGGCGGCCTGCACACCCATCATCCGCGGGCGGGACGAGATGATCCCGTCGGCGTGGTACTCGGTGTAACCCTTCCAGTACGCGGTGATGTTGCCCGCGTTGCCGACGGGCAGGAAGTGCAGGTCGGGGGCGCGCCCGAGAACATCGACGATCTCGAACGCCGCCGTCTTCTGTCCCTCGATCCGGACCGGGTTGACCGAGTTGACCAACCCGATCTCGGCGTAGGTGGCGGTGGTCTTGCGGGCCAACTCCAGGCAGTCGTCGAAGTTGCCGTCGACCTGGATGATGGTGGCCCCGTGCATCACGGCCTGGGCGAGCTTGCCGGCGGCGATCTTGCCCTGCGGGATGAGCACGGCGCACTCCATCCCGGCACGGGTGGCATAGGCGGCCGCCGATGCGGACGTGTTGCCAGTCGACGCGCAGAGGACGGCCTTCTGGCCGCGAGCCTTGGCATCCGTCACCGCCATCGTCATGCCCCGGTCCTTGAAGGATCCGGTCGGGTTGAGGCCCTCGACCTTGAGGTACACCTCGCAACCCGTCACGGCGGACAGGTGGGTCGCGCGAATGAGCGGGGTCCCGCCCTCGTAGAGCGTCACCGGCTCCCAGTCGTCCCCGATCGGGAGTCGGTCGCGGTAGGCCTCGATGAGGCCGGGCCACCGGCTGTGCACGGGCTGGTGGGTGTTGCTCATTCGGTGTCCACTCCCTCGAGACGGATGACGCTGGTGATGGCCGTGACGGCGTCCTGATCCGACAGTGCTGCCACGGTGTCGGAGAGCGCGCGCTCCGACGCCCGGTGGGTCAGGACGGTGAGCTCCGCGGAGGGCTCGACATCGTCGAGCTCGGTCTCCGGCAGTTCGACCTCGGTCTGTCGCACCTGTGCGATGGAGACGCCGTGCCGCGAGAACTCGGCGGCGACGAGGGCGAGCACGCCCGGCTTGTCGGCGACCCGCATGCGCACGTGATAGCGCGTCGAGATCTCGTCCATGGAGGCGACCGGAAGAGCGGCGTACGTCGACTCCCCCGGGGCGCGACCCGCACCGACCTTGTTGCGGGCGGCGGCGACCATGTCGCCCAGGACCGCGGAGGCGGTCGGGGAACCTCCCGCACCCTGACCGTAGAACATGAGTCGACCGGCGGCCTCCGCCTCGACGACGACGGCGTTGAACGCCCCGTTCACCGTGGCGAGCGGGTGGGTGTTGGGCAGCAGCGCCGGGTACACGCGCGCCGACACGGCCTCGGACCCGTCCGACTGGGTGAGCTTCTCGCAGATGGCGAGCAGCTTGATGGTGCAGTCCATGTCGCGGGCCGACTCGAAGTCGTCCGGCGAGATCCGCGAGATGCCCTCGCGGTAGACATCCCCGGCGGTGACGCGGCTGTGGAACGCGATCGACGCGAGGATGGCGGCCTTGGCGGCCGCGTCATACCCCTCGACATCGGCCGTGGGGTCGGCCTCGGCGTACCCGAGACGGGAGGCCTCCGCGAGGGTCTCCGAGTAGTCGGCCCCGGTCGAACCCATCTCCGACAGGATGTAGTTGGTGGTGCCGTTGACGATCCCCAGCACGCGCTCCACCTGGTCGCCGGCCATCGATCGGCGCAGCGGGCCGATCACCGGGATAGCACCGGCCACGGCCGCCTCGAAGTACAGATCGGTGTGCGTGGAGTCGGCCACCGCCGCCAGTTCGTCCGTGTACTCCGCGAGCAGCGCCTTGTTGGCCGTCACCACGGCCTTGCCGTGGCGCAGCGCCTCGAGGAGGAGCGGACGCGGCACGTCGATGCCGCCCATGAGCTCGACGACGACGTCGACGTCGTCGCGCGCGACCAACGACGACGGGTCCGCGGTGAGCAGGTCCGGATCGAGCCCGCGATCCTTTGTGAGATCGCGCACCGCCACGCCGCGGAGGGCCAGGGGCGCGCCGATGCGGGCCGCTAGTGCGTCGGCGTTCTCGGTCATGTAGCGGATGACCTCGGATCCGACGGTGCCCATCCCGAGCACCGCCACCCCCACGGGTCGCACGCCTGACGCGCTTGCGTCGCTCACTGTCCCACCTCCAGGCTCGTCAGATCGTCCAGGGTCTCACGGCGCAGCACCAATCGTGCCCGCCCGTCGCGCACCGCCACCACGGCGGGTCGCCCGATCATGTTGTATCGGCTCGACATGGAGTAGCAGTATGCGCCCGTGGCCGCGACGGCCACCAGGTCACCGCCACCCACGTCCTCCGGCATCCACAGGTCGCGCACCACCACGTCGCCGCTTTCGCAGTGTTTGCCGACCAGCCTGGACACCACTGGCTCGGCGTCTGACGAGCGTCCCACCAGCCGGGCGTCGTAGACGGCGTCGTACAGGGCCGTGCGGATGTTGTCACTCATCCCGCCGTCGACACTGATGTAGCGCCGGTTCTCCCCGCCCGCGAGCTCGACGTCCTTGACCACGCCCACCTCGTACAGCGTGACCGTGCCCGGGCCGGCGATGGCACGACCGGGCTCGACGACCAGCGTCGGAGGGACGAGGCCGGCATCCCGGGCGAAACCCTCGACGATCTCCCGCAGGGACGCCGCCAACTGGGCCACCGGCGGCGGATCGTCCGATGAGACGTAGCTGATGCCGAGACCGCCGCCGAGATCGAGGTGGTCGAGCTGAGCTGTCCGCTCGGCGCCGAACTCGTCGACGATCTCGCGCAGCAGTCCGATCACCCGTCGCGCCGCGAGTTCGAACCCGTCGATGTCGAAGATCTGGGACCCGATGTGACTGTGCAGCCCGGTCAGCCGGATGTTCGGCGCGTCGAACACCGCGCGGACGGCCTGCATTGCCGCACCGCCCGCGAGCGAGAAGCCGAACTTCTGGTCCTCGTGGGCGGTCGCGATGAACTCGTGGGTGTGGGCCTCGACACCGACCGTGACCCGGATGAACACGTCCTGGACGACGCCCTCCTCACCGGCGATCCGGTCGAGCATCTCGATCTCCGACATCGCGTCGATCACGACGTGGGCGACGCCACTGCGGACGGCCAGGCGCAGCTCGTCCGCTGACTTGTTGTTTCCGTGGACGGTGATCCGTTCGGGCGGGAACCCGGCCCTCAGCGCGATCGCGAGCTCGCCGCCCGAGGCGACGTCCAGCCCCAGCCCCTCCTCGGCGACCCAGCGAGCAGTCTCCGTGGTCAGGAACGCCTTGGATGCGTAGTGCACGCGGTCCGCCCCGCCGAACGCTTCCGCCATCTCGCGGCACCGGGAGCGGAAATCGTCCTCGTCGATCACGAACAGTGGCGTACCGAACTCCGCGGCGAGCTCGCCCGCGGTGACACCCGCGAACTCCACCACTCCGTCGTCGCGCCGGTCGGCACCGCGTGGCCACACGGAGGGCGCCAGTGCCATGATGTCGTTCGCGTCGGCGGGCCGCTCACCGATTCCCGGCGCGTGCGGGACCTCGTGCCGGGCCCCGGCGGGGTGGGCGCTCACATCTTCTCCGGTGCGCTGACGCCGATCAGGCGGAGGCCGTTCGCGAGGGTCTGCCGGGTGGCCGTACTCAACGCGAACCGGGCGGCGTGCAGCGGGCCCGGCTCCTCGTCACCCATCGGCAGCACACGACAGGTGTCGTAGAAGCGGTGATACGCGGCGGCCAACTCCTCGAGGTAGCGGGCGATACGGTGGGGCTCGCGCAGGTCCGCGGCGCTGGCCACGACCCGGGGGAACTCACCGATGGTGCGGATGAGCGCACCCTCCCGGTCCTCGGTGAGCAGCGCCAGGTCCGCACCCTCGGGGGTGACCCCCAGATCGGCGGCGTTGCGCGCCAGGGAGCAGAGACGGGCGTGCGCGTACTGCACGTAGAAGACGGGGTTGTCGTTCGTCGCCGACGTCCACAGCGCCAGGTCGATGTCCATCGTCTGGTCGACCGAGGACCGGATCAGCGCGTACCGCGCGGCATCGACGCCGATGGCGTCGACGAGGTCGTCGAGCGTGATGACGGTTCCCGCCCGCTTGCTCATCTTGACCGGGGCGCCGTCCCTGACGAGGTTGACCATCTGACCGATGAGCACCTCGATCGTCGCCGGGTCATCGCCCAGGGCCGCTGCGGCGGCCTTGAGCCGGGCGATGTACCCGTGGTGGTCGGCTCCCAACATGTAGATGCACAGGTCGAAGCCGCGTTCGCGCTTGTCCAGGAAGTAGGCGATGTCACCGGCGATGTAGGCGGCGTCGCCGTCGGACTTGAGAACCACGCGGTCCTTGTCGTCACCGAACGCGGTGGACCGGAGCCACCAGGCGCCCTCGGACTCGTAGAGGTTCCCGTTGCCCTTGAGCGTCTCGATCGCGCGGTCCACCGCACCGGAGGTGAACATCGAGTTCTCGTGGGTGTAGACGTCGAAGACGGTTCCGAACTCGGCCAGCGAGTTCTTGATGTGGCTGAACATCAGGTCCACGCCCACCGCTCGGAACGTCTCGAGGGCGTCGGACTCCGGCTGCTCCAGCACGTCCGGGTGCTCGGCGACCACGTTCGACGCGATGTCCTGGATGTACGCCCCCGCGTAGCCGTCCTCGGGGGTCGCCTCGCCGCGGGCAGCCGCGGCCAGCGAACGACTGAAGCGGTCGATCTGCGCCCCGTGGTCGTTGAAGTAGTACTCACGGGTGACCGCCGCGCCGGAGGCCTCGAGCACACGACCGAGGGCGTCACCGACCGCCGCCCAGCGCGTACCGCCCAGGTGGATGGGTCCGGTGGGGTTCGCGGAGACGAACTCCAGGTTCACCCGGCGGCCGGCCATCGCGTCCCCGTTGCCGTACTCCTCGCCCGCGGAGAGGACGGTGGCGACGAGCGAGCCCTGGGCCCCGGAATCGAGACGGATGTTGAGGAACCCCGGTCCGGCGATCTCGGCCGAGGCCACACCCGGGTCGGCCACCAGCGCGGTCGCGAGATCCTGCGCCAGCTCGCGAGGGGCCGACCCCACCTTCTTGGCCAGTTGGAGAGCGATGTTCGTCGCGTAGTCCCCGTGCTCGGGGTTGCGCGGCCGCTCCACCGTCACCGACTCCGGAACGGCCGACGTGTCGGCCCCGCGGTCGGCGAGAACGGAGATGAGGGCGGCGCGGATGACGGCGGCGAGATCGGCGGGAGTCACGTCTTCCTATCCTAGGTGTCGGCACGTCGCGGGAGGAATCGGACGTCTGTCCGGGCGACCCGTCCGAGCCCCGACGGGCCCGATGCGGTCCTGCCCGACCGCCGGTGCTACGATCAGTCTCGCTGTTCGAGCGATCCCCGCCAGTGCGGGGTGTCCGCTGGATCGGCCTCCGGCCCGTGAGGGTCGGTATCCCGCCCTCGTAGCTCAGGGGATAGAGCGTTGGTTTCCGGTACCAAAGGTCAGGGGTTCGATTCCCTTCGGGGGCACGACACAAACCCTCTCCCACCTGCAAAGAAGCGGGACAGGGAGAGGGTTTCGTCGTATCCAGCGGACGCTGACCCCACGGATTCCACCCACGACCAGAGGATGGTGGTCGCCGAATGTCATGCCCTGGCCCCTTGCCGAGCTCTGGCGTCCTCTCTAGCGAGCGATCGCTCCTCGGATCCGGGCACGCGACAGCAGAGCAGGGACTGGGCCGATGCGCCAAGCGTGAGCGGCCCACCAGATGAGCGGTGCAACCGATGTAGCGCATGGGTCCGCACAACCTCGGGATGGCGATGAGCCGCAAATCCCGGAATCGATCGCGTCCGCAGTACACGATGCCCTCCAGTTCTTGACGCGACCCATATTGCCGTGGGCCATAGCAGGAGTAGCTGTCGTAGTCGCGCCCGTCTCGGCGTATGCCGCCACCGAGGCGGAAGGCTGGCACACGTGGGTCTGGCTCGTGATTGGCTCTATTGCCGCACTGGTGGCTTGGGGCGTCCCGCTGATGAGGCAGAACGTTCTGAACGATCAGCACAAACAAGCTTTGGCAGCCGCCAACAACCGGGCCAGGCTTGCAGAGGAGCAAGCACTCAAGGCCGAGGAGAGGGAAGTTGAGGCTCTGACGGAAGCGAGAATCGTCGTAAGCTACGCGATCTGGCCCGTGGTAACTGCCCTGGCGGAGCATGTTGCCTGCAATGCAAAACCGGACCGCGATAAGGCGCTACCAAAGGTCGTTAAGGCTGTGTGTGCTTCGGCCGCGCACCGACTTGGTGAGACGGATCGCACAAGGGCGTGCTTCTTCGAACTGGTGCAGAGCCCCGTTCGCGCCCTCAAGCCCGGTGACGGCTATGGCCGCACGGGGTCGTCTCGTTCGACTTTCACCGAGGGCACCGAAGCCGGCGACGCAGCTCTTGCCATGGTCGACGAGCTGGGAACGTACTTCTGCCACGATGTGGATTCCGACCCACCGAAAGGCTGGAATGGATCCGGTAAGGACTACAGGACCTTCATCTCAGTGACAGTGGCCGCGAACGACGTACCGTACGGAATGTTGACCCTCGACTCCCCTGACCCCGGGGACCTTACGGAGCAGGACCGGCGAATGCTAACGGTGCTTGCAGCGCTCCTCGGGGTCGCCCTCAGCCGCTAACGCCGCGCAGAACCGGCCGAAATGTCGTACCGCTGAGACATCATCTGCAAAGCTGGTCTCACGAGCACGGAGGTGTTATCGATGTCCGAGAACGTTTGGAAGATGGGCAAGGACAGGGAAGCAAGGCTGCTCGAAAACCCCGCCCGCTATTTTGCTGCGGCGCGAGAAACCGCTCGCCACGAAGCCCGCGCTGAAGTCGCTTCACGTCGCGCGAGGCAGGTGCCACCGAGGGCGTCGCGATCATGATTCGGTTTGGTCAAGTCGACCTCTTGGTCCGCTAGTCTCTTTAGTCCGGCGCGACCGGGGCGAGTGCGTTGAGGATCGCGTTGATGTCTGGGGCGTCGTGGAGGCCTTCGACATAGTGCCGTTCGGTGACCCCGGTGTCGGCGTGCCCGAGGAGTAGCGACGAGTCCCGGACGCCGGCCTCGCGCTCGACCATCGTGGCGACCGTCTTGCGGAGGACTTGCGTGTCACCCACGCGAACTCCTCTCCGCGGGCCGACCGCAGCTTCGTCCGCACGTTGTGGGGATCCAGCGGCGTCCCTGCCGAGGTGGAGAACACGAACCCCCATGCCGACGCCGCGGCCTCGACCCGGCGCCGCAGAAGCACCTCGACGACGAACGCGGGGGCAGCGACACGCCAGGACCCGTCGGCTGTCTTGGTCATCTCCTGCCGCCGCAGTCCCCCACCGACTGCCTTGCGGCCCGGCAACCTGACGACGGTCCCGGAGATCGACACCGTCGGCGGATCGGCAGCAAGGTCGACGTCCTCCCACCGCAGCGCAAGGACCACCACAGCGCAATGACCTCACCGATGCGCGCGCCGTTCCAAGCCTGCACGTCGAGGACGTCGGCGAGGAACCGCGACCGCTGTCGCCCACCTGCCGCCTTTCCGCCGGCGCGCCGTGCTTCGGGGGAGCCCTCGTCTTCCCAGAGCGCGACTAGTCGCCGCAGGGCCTGCCACTCCTCGATCGTGAGGCTCGGAGAAGATCTTCCACGCCCTGGACAAAG
>NZ_JAALDN010000337.1 GCF_014144855.1 Dietzia maris
CCATGAACGCGTCCTTGGCCAGGGACATGCCCTCCTGGCTGGGGCGGATGCCGTCGGCCTCGGTCATGGTGGGGTTGCGGAAGTACATCGCGAGCAGGCCGGCGGAGAAGACGCCGAGGGCGGCGCCGGCGATCTGGCGGGGCACGACCGGGGTGAGGAGGGCGGCGCCGATGCCGATCTCGGAGTAGGCGACGAACTTGCCGAAGGAATCGGGATCCATGTTGTTCACGGCGGGCACGCCCGTCGCGGCGAAGCCCTGCAGGCCCTGGGCGGCCTCGGTCGGCATGCCGCGCTTGCTCAGGCCGGAGTTGAGGACGAAGGCCCCGGTGACTCCACGGAGGATGGCGTTGGACAGACTCACTGTGTTTCTCCCTCTGGTGCGGTGACGGTCGACGATATCGAGGTTGTTGATACGACACTTTGGTGACGTGACATCAAAGAGGGTAACGCACAGAGCGGCGTCCGTAATCCCGCGGGGGGACGGCCGGGCCGGATGCGGGGGAGGCCCGGTGGTGGGAAGGTGCTTGGTATGAGTACGAGCAGCCGCGACATCACCGACAAGCCCCACACGGATGCCGACCCCGACACCGGCAAGCCCCAGTCGCCCACCAAGCTCACCGGCGGAGCCTGGAAAGTCGGCCTCAAACGCGCCGCAGGGGAGTTCTCCAAGGACAACTGCACCGACCTCGCGGCGTCGCTCACCTACTTCGCCGTTCTCTCGTTGTTCCCGGCGCTTCTCGCCGTGGTCTCGCTGCTCGGTGTGTTCGGCCAGGGGCAGGCCACGGTCGACGCGGTGATGGGCCTCGTCGAGGGCTCGGTACCGGAGCAGACCCTCAACGAACTCCGAGGGCCGATCGAGGGACTGGTCAACACTCCGGCCGCCGGGATCGCCCTGATCACCGGTATTCTCGGCGCGCTCTGGACGGCCTCCGGATACGTGGGCGCGTTCGGTCGCGCCATGAACCGCATCTACGAGGTCGAGGAGGGGCGCCCCTTCTGGAAGCTCAAGCCCCTGATGATCCTGCTCACCGCCGTGCTGCTGATCCTGGTCGCCCTGGCCGGCGTGATGTTGGTCGTCAGCGGGCCGATCGCCGAGTGGGTGGGGGACCTCATCGGTCTCGGCTCGACGGCGGTCACCGTCTGGGGCATCGCCAAGTGGCCGGCGCTGGTCCTCGTCGTCGTCGTCATCCTCGCGGTCCTCTACGGGTTCGCCCCCAACGTCAAGCAGCCCAAGTTCCGCTGGATCTCGCTCGGCGCGGTGGTCGCGCTGGTGGTGTGGGGCCTCGCGACCGTCGGCTTCTTCTTCTACGTGTCCAACTTCGGCAGCTACAACGCGACCTACGGTTCGCTGGCCGGCGTCATCGTCTTCCTGCTCTGGCTGTGGATCACCAACAACGCGTTCCTGTTCGGTGCCGAGGTCGACGCCGAGATGGAGCGTGCCCGTGAGCTCCAGGCCGGCATGCACGCCGAGGAGAACATCCAGCTCCCGCCGCGCGACACCACCGCCAGCGACAAGGCGGCGGAGAAGCAGCAGAAAGCCATCGACGAGGCCGCGGACGTCCGACGTGAGGCCCAGGTCGAGCAGGCCCGCCACGGCGACTGACCACCGCCCGGCTCCGACGGGATCGCCGGTGGGCGCGGCGTCCGCCGCACGCTGAGCCCGAGAGGACACAATCGGTGCATGAGCACTCCGGGCGGGCCCTTCGCGATTGGTCGCAGACGGTTGCGCACCGTCGGGATGGTATTCACGCGGTCGGTGTCGGAGTTCCTGCGTGATCGGGGACCCGACCTCGCCGGGTCGCTGACCTTCTACGGGGTGCTCTCGCTGTTCCCGGCGATCCTGGTCGTGGTCTCACTTCTGGGCGTGTTCGGTCAGGGTGACCGGACTGTCGACGCGGTCATGGGCATGCTCTCGGACGTCGCCCCGCCGGAGATCCTGGACCCGGTGCGCGGACCGATAGAGACGCTGGTGACCACGCCTGCCGCCGGGACCGCGCTGATCGTCGGCACGGTGGTGGCGTTGGCGTCGGCCTCGCGGTATGTCTGGGCGCTCGGTCGCGCGATCAACGCGGTCTTCGGGGTGGAGGAGGGGCGTCCGCTGTGGCGGCTGTTGCCCGCCGGGGTCCTGCTGACCGCCCTGCTCATCCTCCTGGTGGCGGTCGGCGGGCTGGCGCTGGTGTTCACCGGGCCGGTGGCGGAGACGGTAGGCGGCTGGATCGGACTGGGGGACACGGCGCTGGCGGCGTGGGAGATCGCCAAATGGCCGGCGGGGCTGGTCTCGGCGATCCTCGCATTGGCGATTCTCTACCGGTTCGCACCGAACGTCACGGGACGCAAGATCCACTGGGTGTCGCTCGGGGCGGTGGCGGCCCTGGCGATCATCGGAGGGGCCACGGCGGGGTTCGGCTATTTCGTCTCCCGGTTCGGCAACTTCAATGAGGTGTACGGGCCGCTCGCCGGGGTGATCGTGTTCCTGCTGTGGTTGTGGCTGGTCAACATGGCGGTGGTGTACGGCGCCCGCCTGGACGCGGAGGTACTGCGCGTGCGGCAGCTGCGCGCCGGGATCCCCGCAGAGGAGGCGGTCCGGGTGACCCCGCGCGACAACTCGGCCTTTGAGGCGCACAACCGACGCCGCGCCAAGATGCTCGCCGCGTACCGCGAGCTGCGGCGTGAGGACACCGACTCCCGAACCGTAGACGCCGAGCCCGCCGACACCGAGCCCGCCGACACCGAGCCCGCCGACGCGCAGAAGTAGCGCGCGGGAGGGAGGTAGGGTGCCGACAGTGTCTGATCGAGACCGAGACCCCGGACCGAAACCCGCAGAGGGCGTGCCGGAGGGCCCCGCCTCCGGCACGCGACCGGAGATCTGGCGGCTGGACCACCCGCAGTACGGCAGGCTCGAGTTCGCTGTCGGCCGATCCGACGAGGTGCACGCGGTCGACCCCGGTTACCCCCTCCGGCGCAAACCCGAGGGGGAGACGGCAGGGTCCTCGCCACTGCAGAGCCCTGCCTGCGCGCTCCTGAGGGACGGGGTGACGGTGGCCAGGGCGCGGCAGATCAGTGACACGAAGCTCTCGCTCGACGCGGACCCGCCCGAGCCGGGCGAGCACAGCACCGCGGCCGCGTCCGTCTCCGGCCCGCGAGTGCAGGTACGGACCAGCATCACGGACACCGCTGTGCGGCAGGTGGTCTTCCGCGAGGGCAGGGACGTCGTCCACTTCGATCCACCGCCGGGCTCTGCGGCGGAGGCGAGGCAGGACGCGATCGCGGCCTCGCCGTGGAAGCGCGTGGCCTATCCCGTCGCGGCCGGTCTGGGCCGGTCCGGGTGGGCCATCGCCGTGCTCGTCCTACTGCCGCTGATCGGCCGGGTCCTCGAACCGGTCGTCGAGTGGATCCTCGAGCGGCTCCCGGACATCGACCTCCCGTGGCCGGACATCTCCCTGCCGACCATCCCGTGGCCCGACATCACCCTGCCGTCGATCTCGTTGCCCGAGGTCACGGTGCCGGGGTGGCTCGAGTTCATGCTTGAGTACAGCAAGGTGTGGGTGCCGCTCGTGGCGGGCGTCGTGATCGCGGTGCTGGCGGTGAGGCACTCGCGGCGGTCGAGGGCGATCAAGCGACGGTGGGAGGCGGGCAGGCACGAGGACCCGGCAGGCGACGACCCGGCAAGCTACGAGCCCTCGGGCGACGACTGAGCCGGGCGGTAGGGTTGAACCCATGCGCCTCGTCGTCACCGGGGGAGCCGGGTTCATCGGCGCCAACTTCGTCCACACCGCGGTCCGCGAGTACCCGGACGCCCACGTCACGGTGCTGGATTCCATGACGTACGCCGCCAACCGCGCCAACCTGAAGGGGTTGCCCGACGAGCGGGTGGAGTTGGTCGAGGCGGACTGCGCGGACCCGGCGGTCACCGACCGGCTGGTCGCCGAGCTGACGGGGCCGGACGACGCCGTCCTGCACTTCGCCGCGGAGAGCCACAACGACAATTCGCTGGCCACCCCCTGGCCCTTCCTGCACTCCAACATCGTCGGCACCTACGCCGTACTCGAGGCGTGCCGGCGGCACGACGCGCGCCTGCATCACGTGTCGACGGACGAGGTGTACGGTGACCTGCAGCTCGATGATCCGGCCAAGTTCACCCCGGACACGGCGTACAACCCGTCGAGCCCGTACTCGGCCACCAAGGCCGGGGCCGACATGCTCGTGCGCGCGTGGGTCCGCAGTTTCGGGGTGCGGGCCACCATCAGCAACTGCTCGAACAACTACGGGCCGTTCCAACACGTCGAGAAATTCATCCCGCGTCAGATCACCAACATCCTGGACGGTCGCCGGCCCCGCCTCTACGGCAGTGGGGCCAATGTGAGGGATTGGATCCATGTCGACGACCACAACGCGGCGGTCCTGCGCATCCTGGCCGCGGGCGAGCCGGGCCGGACGTACCTCATCGGCGCGGACGGCGAACATTCGAACCTGCAGGTGATGCAGATGATCTGCGACCTCATGGGGGTCGCCGGCAGCGACGGGGGAAACGGGGCCGGCACCGGGGGGGATCCCGGTTTCGATCACGTCACCGACCGGCCGGGCCACGACCTGCGGTATGCCATCGACGCCACCGCCACCCGCGAGGAACTGGGCTGGGAGCCGCGGCACACCGACCTGCGCGAGGGCCTGCAGCAGACGATCGAGTGGTACGCCGCCCACCGCGACTGGTGGGAGCCGGTCAAGGAGCGCGTCGAGGCGAAGTACGCGCGTACGGAGACGGTGCTGTGAAGGGCATCGTCCTGGCCGGCGGCAGCGGCACCCGGTTGAGCCCGCTCACCCTGGCGACGAGCAAGCAGTTGATGCCAGTCTACGACAAGCCGATGATCTACTACCCGCTGTCCACGCTCATGCTGGCGGGGATCCGGGAGATCCTCATCATCACGACCCCCCAGGACGCTCCGCAGTTCCGCCGGCTGCTGGGCGACGGCAGCCAGTTCGGCATCGCCCTGAGCTATGTGGAGCAGGCGGCGCCGGAGGGGCTGGCGCAGGCGTTCGTGCTGGGTGCCGAGCACATCGGCGACGAGTCGGTGGCGTTGATCCTGGGCGACAACATCTTCTACGGACCGGGCATGGGCACGCAGCTGCGGCGCTTCGTCGAGCCCGAGGGTGGCGCCGTGTTCGCCTACCGCGTCTCCAATCCGAGCGAGTACGGGGTGATCGACTTCGACGCCGACGGCCGCGCGATCAGCCTGGAGGAGAAGCCAGAGGACCCGTCCTCCGATTTCGCCGTCCCCGGCCTCTACTTCTATAGCGCCGACGTGGTGGACGTGGCGCGCGGGCTCGGCAGGTCCGCGCGCGGCGAGTACGAAATCACCGACATCAACCGGCACTACCTGCGCGAGGGCCGACTGCAGGTGGAGGTGCTGCCACGGGGCACGGCGTGGCTGGACACGGGTACGCACGCCTCCTTACTCGACGCGGGCAACTACGTCCGCACGATCGAGGACCGGCAGGGCCTGAAGATCGGCTGCCCGGAGGAGGTGGCATGGCGGATGGGATATATCGACGACGACGAGCTCACCGTCCGCGCCCACAACCTGCGCAAATCGGGGTACGGCCTGTACCTTCTGGACATTCTGCGCCGCGAGAAGGGGCGCAACCTGTGACCGCCGGCCGGTGGCCGCGGATCCTCGCGACGGGCGGTCGCGGACAGCTCGGGCACTACCTGGACAGGCAATCGAGGCGTCAGCTCGGCGGTGGCGCGGTCGCGGTGGGCCGCGACGAGCTCGACCTCACCGACCCGGCCTCGATCGCCTCCGCCCTGGACCGTCACGCACCGGAGGTCGTGATCAACGCGGCCGCGTACACCGACGTCGATGGCGCGGAGGACGACGAGGTCACTGCGCACGCGGTCAACGCCGACGGCGTGGAATCGCTGGCCGTGGCGTGCCGCGACCGCGGGATCCGGCTGGTCCACATCAGCACCGACTACGTCTTCTCGGGCGAGGTCCCCGGCGGGGGAGACCCGGCCACCGCTCCGGCGCTCGAGCCGCACGACCCGACCGCGCCGGTGACCGCGTACGGGCGCACCAAACTCGCGGGGGAACGGGCGGCGCTGGCGGTGTACCCCGAGACGACGATCGTCCGCACCGCGTGGGTGTACACCGGCCCCGTGCGCCACGGGCAGGGGCTGCGCGGCTCGGACTTCGTCGACACCATGGTCCGCCTCGAGCGCGAGCGGGACACCCTCTCGGTGGTGGACGACCAGTGGGGTTCGCCCACCTACACGGCGCCGCTGGCCGATCAACTGCTCGGCCTCGTCGGCGGGGAGGCCTGGGGCGAGTTCGACGCGCGGGGCCTGACCCTGCACCTGGCAGGGGTAGGCCGCGCGACGTGGTTCGACCTCGCCCGGGCGGTGTTCACGTGGTTCGGCGCGGATCCCGAGCGGGTGCGACCCTGCACCACCGAGGGGTACCCACGCCCCGCCCCGAGGCCGGCCTTCTCCGTGCTCTCCGATGCCTCGTGGCGTGCCGTCGGGCTGGAGCCGATGGACGACTGGACGCAGGATCTCGTCCGCGCGATCGCCCACGAGGGCTGGATCGCCCAGCGACAGCGGGAGCGGGGCAGCCTCCCCGGGCCCGGGTCGTGAACCGGACCCGCCGCACAGTGCTCGCGGCCGGGAGCGCCGCGGTGGCGGCCGCCG
>NZ_JAALDN010000338.1 GCF_014144855.1 Dietzia maris
CGAGCTGACGCGCCTCGTTCTGATCGGCGGCCAACACCCGCACGTACGCCACCCGCTGTCCACGCGGACGCGAGGCCCGGCGAGCTGGCTTCGGCTTCGGCTCCGGTTTCCCTTCGACGACGTTCTCCGAGTCCGTCGACTCCACCCGAAAGTTCCAGCCCAGCTCGTCCCGGCGACGAAAGCGGGTCCGCACACTCCCGCGGCTGACGATGAGCACCTCCTCGCCACCATCACCAGAACGGTTCAGCAACGTCCCGATCCGATCAGCCATGAGGAGACCCTTTCGTCCGGAATCTGTATCAATAGATCCTAGACCCCACGGGAAGATGTTTCATAAGTGTCGAACTAGACCCTGTGACACAGCGGCGACGGTTGGCGGCATGCCGTCCCGCACGGGTGTACCCCAAAGGGGCGGAAGTTGTAAGAGGAAGTGCCGGGCTGGGTTGTCGCGGCCGATGGATACGGTGAGTAGGTGGAAATGACCTCGGCGGGTATGCGTGCGTTTGTTGATGAGTCCAGTTGCGTCCGGACCGATACAACTCAGGAGTACCTAATCGGGCGGCCATCGTCACCGCAGGAGATTGCGACGAGATCCGAGAAGCGCTACGCCATCTTCGTCTTCCAGGCCAGATCAAACCTCACTGGACCGATGAAAGTGATCGCCGCCGCCGCACGATCACAGAGACAATCGCCGATCTGGGTTCCATGCACGTAGTCGTTGCACACCTCAGTGGGCGCAACCGAAAGACTGAGCGCCACAGGCGAAAGTGCCTGGAAACGCTCTACTACGAACTCGGAGAGGCTGATGTCCTAGACATCACTCTCGAACGGCGAAGCGACTCTCAGGACAAGCAGGACCGCGCCCATATCGTTTCGTTGCAGAACCAGGGTTGGCATCGGGGCCTGAGGATTAGCCACTGCCGTGGTGGCGATGACCCCTTGTTGTGGATCCCGGACGCTGTGCTTGGGGCGGTGAACGCGAGCTTCTCCGGAGATGTTAGCTACATCGATGTGCTCCGCGGCAGCATCCTGATCGAGAAGCGGACCCCCGAGTCTCTGATGCCAGAGTCCGGACAAAGCGAAAGGCCCTAGATCCAGTCGTCCGGCTGGGGTTCTAAGGCCTTCTTCACGTTCCGTCGTAACGGTGGGCAGTTCCTAGCGTAGTGACGGCCCCCTCTGGGTGCAAGCCATTTCTACTTCCGGATGCTGGGAGCGGCTCCGACGAACCCCCGAGCGGATAACTGTCGGCTACAGTAGATCGGCCCCTACCTGCGCTAACAGTCCTTCTCTGGAGCTCCTCGGGTGTGCTTCGGTGGTGATCCCAAGCCCGTCCGGCGAGGCGCCCCGCCGCCGTCACGCCTATCTCTGCAGGTGCCGGCACCTCGTTCGAAGTCCTTCACGAGCTCGGAAACCTTACCTGGGACAACACCCGTCGCGTCCACATTCAAACGTTCCCCGATGACGACCCCGTCGGCCCCCTGACCGCCCGGCACGGGCTCGTTGATCGGGCCCCACGTAGTGGCCCACGTTCGACAGGCCCGTGGGGGCCCTAAGCGAATTGGGGTAGCGGCACCAGCGCCCGGCACACCGACCCGTCTCTGCGTGCACAACAAGCTAGAGAAGCACCAGTAGCGTGCTTGTCTACCGTTACTAGATTAACTAAGCTAGCACCGCTAGCTAGCCAAACGTTGATAGTTATGGCTGCTCCGCGAGCCTTCGCTACGTCACTATCTATCAGGGTTAGCCTCGCTAGCACTACGACGCGAACTACCCAGCGATTATCCGAGGGAACGTAACCGTCCAGCCAACCTAGCGAGCACCTGTGGTTGGCCGCCACTTCGAGAGGAACGCGCATGGTCCGCAAGTTAGCGCTCTGCAATCAGAAGGGCGGCGTCGGCAAAACTGCAACGACGCTCGGCCTGGCTAGTGCACTGAGCGATCAGGGACGCAATGTTCTGATTGTGGACGTCGACCCTCAGGGGAACTCCACCACTGGGCTCGGTGTCGAAATCACGGACGACATGATGACGACGTTCGACCTCATGAACCGAACCGCTGCGGGAGCTGCAGCCAATGCCGTCATCGCAACCCCTTGGGACAGGGTTGACCTCATCCCATCCAACGAAGCATTGGCCAACATCGAGTCGGACGGAGCCAACGATTTGATCTTCCGCCTCGACATCGCGTTCGAGGGGCTCGACCTCTCGGTCTACGACGCGGTCCTCTTCGATTGTCCACCGTCACTGGGGAAGTTGCTCTTTGCCGTGTTGTGCGCAGCCGACGGGGTCATTGCCATCACCGAGCCAACCATCGACAGTGTCCGGGGGATCGAAAACCTTCAGGAAACGATCCGCAATGTCCAGAGACGACCCAACCCCCGACTCGTGCTCGAGAAAATTGTCCTTAGCCGTAAGCGGGCCACCGGCGAACACCGATTCCGCGAGAGCGAGTTGCGTGAGACCTACGGAGAACTGGTCGCGAAGACCGCCATTCCGGAACTGACCGCCCGCCAGGACGCGCATAGCACTCACACGCCGATCCACAGGTTCACTGGCGGCAAGGCGTTAGCTCTCCAGGTCGCTTACACGGATCTACTTTCCGAGCTGGTAATCACCGAAGGGACTGCAGCATGAGCGTCCAGCGTGAACCCGCAATCCGACGAACTACCCACCCCGCAGCGGACTTGCCCGAGCGACCTACCCCGACTCCCGCGCCGCTGTCCGCCCCACAGACAAACCAGCCCGCCGCGCGGGGGGAGGAGCGACTGACGGAGCAGCACAATGTCCGGTTGCGCCCATCAACGAAAGCACGGCTACTCCGCGCGGTAGACAAACTGCGCTACGAAACAGGCGACCGCACTATCAGTATCGCGTCCATCACCGACAGCGCCATCGTCGAGTACTTGGAATCACGAGACTGCTGATCAGACATCGACAGGCTTCGGGCTCGAGTTCTGGCCTGCTGCGGTGATCTCGGACAGTGGGCC
>NZ_JAALDN010000033.1 GCF_014144855.1 Dietzia maris
GGACGTGGGAGTTCAAGTCTCCCCGGGCGCACGCGCTGGTCAACAGGGGTGAAAACCATTCTCGCCAGGCCGCGAAGATGGTCTGTGCTTCGAAAAGTGACACAAGTTGCCACAACTCACGACAACTCGGTGTCACTTGAGGCTCGCAGCGGCCAGCTTGAGGGCGTCGGGCTGCGAATGCGCGTAAGTCCTCATAGTGAAGCCCGCGTCCACGTGCCCGAGCCATGCTGCGATCACGGCAATCGGGACTCCCTGCAGGTGAAGCAAGGTTGCGCACGTGTGCCGAGCATCGTGTAGCCGGATGCGCGGGACCCCCGCTTTGTCGCAGGCCCGGTACCAGCTCCGAGTGAGTCGGTCCGGTTTGACCTGCCGCCCCCGTGCATCGGTGACCACGTAGCCGCTGTCTTCGTACTCAGGGCCGTAGAGGATGCGGGAAGCCCGCTGTAGCTCCTGCTGGCGCTTGAGGGCTGCCACAAGTGACACAGGCATCGGGAGAGTGCGCAAGCCGCTAGAAGTTTTCGGAGTGCGCTTACGTGGCCTCCCTGACACCGACACCAGCGTCTCGTCGATCGTCATAGTGCCTGCCTCGAGGTCGACGGCATCCCAGCGGAGTCCGGCGATTTCTCCGCGTCGAAGTCCAGTCAGTCCTAGCCGCCACGCAATGCCGAGGAAGTCGTTCTTGGTCGACTCGAGGAGCTTCTCGGCTTGTTCCGCGGTGAACGTCTGCAGTTCCTTGCTGTCGAGCGAGGGCATGTCGACGAAGAGCGCGACGTTGCGAGCGAGGTGGCCCTGGTCCACCTCGGACTTGAGGATCATGCGCAGGGTGGTGAGGGTGTAGCGCCTGGCGCGAGGTCCGTACGGCCGGCGCTTCGTGCCGTCTGCCTTGGGAAGGGTCCCGTCCTTGAGCCGCTGCATCAGGACGTCGATATGCGACTTGGCGAGCTCGTGCACTGGCATGTCGCCGTAGGCGTCGATGACCGGCTTGGTGTAGTCCCGGTAGCCGGCCAGGGTGGACTCGGTGATCTTGGTGCGTCCTAGAAGCCACGCTTCAATCACTTCGCGGACTGTGTCACCTCGGGGCAATACGTACGTGCCGTTGGCGACCTGAGACGACGTGGTGGCGAGGACCTTGCGCGCTTCGGCTTCGGTCTTGCAGCGCTTACGACTTTGGCGGCGTTTGCCGTGCGCATCAACGCCGAGATCAAGCCGAACTTCGTAGCGGATTTCAGGCCGCCCGTTGCGGCGAGTGTTCAGCTCGACTTTGCGAATCTGAGGGGGTAGTTGGTTACGCGACATGGGCTTCCTCCGTCACCTGGCGAAGGGTCCATTTTACGCGTTGCGGTAATAACTCGCTTTTAGTCTGCGATGGGCTTGGTTCCATATTCCTCCTATTCCCGATGGAGGCCTGGTGCTTTATAGTAGGGCACAGGCCCCGACTGCATCTCGGGGCTAACTTTGTGTTTCTATTATCTCATACAGACCCAGTAAAACCGCAGTTCAGGAGGCGCTACCGCTCGTATGGCGCAAGCCCGGCGATGGTCGAGTTTATATCGTACAGGGCCTTGCGGTACATCCTCACTTGGGCTTCGAGATGATTTATTCTATTTACGAGTTCTTCCCTCGTCTCGCCGGGGTGGTCGGACCATCCGAGTCGGTAGCCGGGCTTCTCGAGCTCGGGTGTGTCATCTTGTTCCTCTGATTCATCTTCCCAGTCGCTGTTGATAGCAAGAACGTTCTTAATCCATAGTCCGGCGAATAGCTCCGCACCTTGGCGCTCAAGGCGAATTGTGGTGCTTAGGCTCACGCCGTAGTGGTGCATGAAGGACTTGCGCCTTTCGCCAAGTGGGCGACTTTCTTCCGGGTCTAGTATCCCGGCAAGGGCATTCTCTAAAGCGGCCTGTGGCCGGCTGGGAAAGCTCATTCGTAAGATGTCCCGAGCCTCGTCCCGAAATCCGTCGACACCCTCAACTCCGAACAGCTCGGAATCGACCGGTGCGAACGTGTCCCGTCTGGCGATCGTGACGAGCGCCGCGGTGAGCTCCGCGTGGATTGGGTCGGTGGTTGCGCCGGCCTTGGAGTCGGCCATCTTGTCTACCTCTCTCACATCCGTAAATCAAGCCTGTCAAAACCATAGACATGTCAGGCCAGTCGAGGCTATAAAGGTGTCAGGGCCACGCTACCGCAGGCGGCTCACCGCGAGCCGCTTGGACAGGGCACGCGGATCGGTAATCACTTCGAACTAGGAGCCGATCATGGCGAGTTCTAACGGTTCACGTCATCAGCGGAGGACCCGCACTGATGACATCGATGCAGCTGTGAAGGCCGTTGCGCGAGCAGAACGCAACAGCTTTCTCGGCACCGAGCTGTCCCGCACGTCGGGTCTTGGTCTCGACTCCCGCCAGGGCATCGTCGGGACAGTGGGGATCTCGATGTCTCATCGAGGCCGCGAGGTCATTGGCGAGATGGCCAGGGAGTGCGCGAACGACGAGGAGAGGGCAATTGCCCTCGACTACGCCGTCGTGTTCCACGAGCGCTCTGTTCAGGCGTATGACGCCTTCGCGCGGAAGACGTATGAACGATGAGCTCCGGTGAGTGGCTTGTGCTGGCGCTGTTTGGCCTGTTCCTCGCGCTGGTCCTGTTGTTTCCCGACGCGGTTAACCGCGTAGGTAACGCCGTCTGCGACTGGTTGAAATCTGCCTTCGTCGAGGAGCCGGACCCCCACGAGCAGTTACTCGCGGAGGCGGCGCGGGTCGTCGAGGACCAGGCGCGGGACGGCATGACAACGATGCTCTCGTTCCGGGAATCACTCAGACATCACCGGAGCGTGCGCGCGACCGACCACCTGTTCACTCGAGAGGGGTGGAGCTAGTGAAGAGGGCATTGGACAGGCTGATCGGGCTGATCGTCGCCGGCATTGCCGTCACGACAGGCTTCGCCATCGCCGCAGATCTTCTGCGGCCTTACATGCAGTGGATTGCGATCGCCCTCGTGACGATGTTGGCGGTCGTGACCCTCGTAATCGTCGCTCCCACCGTGGAGCGATGGGTCGACCGAGTCAGAGCAAACCGCTCCGACGACTGGCTCGACTGACGGGGCACCAGGGGGCGGCGGCATCTCGTTTGGCGACAGGAGTCGCCGCCTCCCTGGGTCCCACCGTTTCAGCACATCAAGTGGATGGAGAATCCCATGACGTACATCAGGTACGCTAACACGCTCAATCCGGTGACTCTGGATGACGGAATTCAGGCCGCGAGCCGGTTCCTCCTCGAGAGGGCCGAGACGATCACCCGCGAGCTCGGGTTCGGATACGTGGCCAGTCCGGACGCTCCGAACACCTACGAGTCGCTGATGCGGGAGTTCGTTCGCTCGTCGAACACAAACGTGCCGCTCCCCGTCTCCTCGCTCAACCTGGATGACTGCTTCTACGTGCCGGAGGTCACGCACGCGCTCCGCTTCGTCCACGACATGGCACACGTGATGACCGGCCTTACGTTCGACGTCAACGAAGAGGTCGAACTGGCACTCCTCCAGATGGAGGACTTCAAGAAGCACGGGCTGGACCCGGACACCCTGGAGTACCAGTTGCTCTACGCCGATCATGTCGGTCAGGCCATGGCAATGGCTGTCAACCGGAAGTTCGTGATCGACCAGTCGGTATTCATTCTCGATGCCGTGACCTACGGTCTCGACTTCGCCATCGTTCGCGAGATGAAGCGGGGCGACCTGCCGGAAGCCGTCTGACAGCTAAGAGCCGGGGCGAGGATCTATCTCTCGCCCCGGCTCTTCTGTTCTGTTCAAAACCGTGGCGCAGTGTCACACTGAGTGGTAGATGGACATCGCCATCATTCTCAGTCTGATCACTGCGCCACTCCTGATTCCAGGAGTCTTCGTGATGCGCAAGAATCACCAGCGAGAGTACGACCGGGCAGGTCGCACTACGTACCGAGTCACTTTTCCCGCTGACGTCCCTGAGTCCCGCGCGCGGGCTGAGATCAACACCCTGCCCGCGAGTATCCGCGCGGTGAAGTTCGGCCTCTACGTCCCAACCATCGCCTTCGAGTCGATTTCGCGAGGAGGACAGTTCGAGTTTCGTGTCCGTGTCCCCTCGGCACGAGCTGAGTACATCGTGGCCCAGTTTCGTGCTGCCATCCCCGGAGTCGCGGTCGAACCTGTCCAAGAGAGCGAGCTAAGCCTCGGGTCATTCAATGGCGCCGTGGAGATCTCGATGAATCTGCCTGATCGGCAGCTGGAGATGAGTGGCAAGCCGGCTGACATCGCGGTGTCGCTGCTCAACAGCTTTCAGCCGGTGGGGGACGAAGTCGTAGTCATGCAGTGGGTCATTGGTGGCAGCACGCGGGTCAAGATGCCTGCGCCGGATGAGGCAAGGGTTCGGAGTACCGAGTGGTCTTGGCAACGGGCGTTACTCGGCAAGACGGAGGCGTCGAGTGCGGAGGTGGCTAGCCGTAGGGCGAAAGTTGATAGCGAGCCAAACTTTATCGGTACGGTCCGGGTGGCGGCAAGGTCTCGGCATCCCGATAGAAGCATGGCTCTGTGCCACAACGTGGTGATGGCGTTCAAGGCCAGTGATGGCCCGACGGTGCGGTTCACATCCCGAGCGATCAGGACGAACGTGGATGTCGGGATAAACGAGGCGTGGACTCCGCTGACGCCGCGGATTCAATTGAGCTCGAGTGAGCTGCTTCCCCGCATTGGGTGGCCTCTTGGAGCTGACCACATAGAGGGTGTCACGAGGAACTCGTTCCGGCACATCATGCCGTCGCCGGAGGTCCTCTCCGACGGGATCATGCTCGGGGTCTCGACTATGCCGGGGAGTGAGCGACCCATCGCGATGCCCGCTGACGGTTTCCGGACGCACTTGTACATCGGTGGTAAGACCGAAGTCGGAAAAACGACGCTCGGGGTGAACCTGCTCCGACAGCTCATCGCGCAGGGCTTGGGCGTGATCATCATCGAACGGGACGGCGACCTGATCCACCGGACTCTCGATCAGCTGGAAGCGCACGACCTTGACCGGGTGATCAATATTGACGTGAGCAACGAGAGCGCCTTCGTTGGCATCAATCCTTTCGACTTCGAGCGACCGTCGATGATCGCCACGAAGCTCGCAGACCTCTTCGCGAGCATCTACGAAATCAAGAGCGTCAACGTGCGGAAGCTGCTCTACCACGGCATCCCCGCCTTGGCTGAGACTGGAGATGCGACTCTTCTCGACTTCATCCCGCTTATCGATCCGAAGACGCCGGCAGAGAAGCTGTGGTCGAAGAAGCGCCTCGAGAAGTTGAAGACCAAGGAACTCGTGGACTTCTTCACCGACTGGCAGAACCAGGACGAGGGCAAGCGCCGGAAGGATATGGAGCCTGTCCTGAATCGCTTCTGGGAGTTGACACTTGACCCTCAGATCTCCCGAATGCTGAACAACACGCACTCGACTGTGGACCTGGGGAAAGCGCTGGAGGAGAACCGGATCATCTGCGTGAACCTCAAGGGTGTCGACACCAACCTCGCGGAGCTGGTCGGCTCGCTTCTCGTGTCGTGGATCTGGGACCTTTCCGCGAAGCATGTGCCAGAGCGGGCCGACAACGTGATGTTCCTCGACGAGGCGCACCTGTTCTCACACCTCGAAGGCACGATCACGGACATGCTCGCGACAGCGCGGAAGCGAAGGTTAGGACTGCTAATGGCCACGCAGTACGTGACCAGGATGCCGAAGGCAGTCGAGGAAGGCATCTCGACCAATGCCCGGACAAAGCTCATCTTCGAATCGGGCAAAAACGAGGCGCACGTGCATGCCGGAGACTTTGCCAGTCGAGAGGTCGACAAGGAGATGCTGATGAATCTCCCGAAGTACACCGCCGTAGCGAAGGTGAAGCTGCCCAGCGGTGGAGTGTCGCAACCGCTGACGCTTCGGACGCTCGATGAACCCCGCCCGGTGGGGTACGGCCACCATGCCATCGCGATGTCGAATGCTAAGTACACCCGGACCGCGGAGCAGATCGCCGGGGACCAGCGCGAGCGGCGACATGTGCCGACAAACAAGAAAGGCAGTGCACCGCTTATGGAAGAGCCACTCACACGGCCTTTTGATGCGGACGATTAAAAGTAAAGGGTGCGGCGCTTGATTGCCATTTACGAAATATGCGATATGTGCATAACTAGAAGCATGAGATATGCAATCCGCAATTCTCACGAACATGGAAAGAGGTGAGCGCAATGGCGATGGTGTCGAAGCGAGTTAGCGACGTGTCGGGGAAAGAACTCGACAGCAACTACGTGAATGTCGTTATCAAGGGGCATTCGCAGCTCGACGAGAGCAAGCAGATCGATGTCAGCGACGCTGAGGCCAAGTCGATCAAGACGGTGGACGGCCTGGTGGAGCTGGAGCTCCGGCCCTCGAAGGGTGATCCCCGCACCGTCTACTGCACCGAAGAGGAGCTGGCCAAGGTCGTTCCGCTGGAGGTGCTGCAGTACGCAGATGGGCTTCGTGGGCGTAGAAAAGGCCAGCGACCCAACTCCAAGTAGCCGAGGTGCTCACAACGCGCCTTCCACCTACCCGCCCCGTCTCCGATCGAACCACGAGTTCTCGGGGGCGGGGCGCTTCAATATCAGACAAATGAAAACCCCCGCCGAAGCGGGGGCTGTCACCTCACGATGAATCACGCAGCAGATGCCTTCCAGCGGCTCACGAGAAGCCACCGGGTTGAGAGGTCGTACGCCGCCCGGAGTGCATCCCAGTACGTCGAGTAGCGGCGCTGGTTGGTGCTCCAGTCTTCGCTACCCGTCTGCACAAGGATCTTGTACTCGGAGTGGCCTGTCACCTCCTCCAGGACCTCCTGTGGGACGCCCATTGTCTCGCCGTCCTCGTCAACTCCACCGGCGACGATCACGTTGCCCATGAGGATGTCGTGGCCCTCCCAAGCGGGATCGAGCGAGTAGAGCCAGAGTGACGCTCTGACGTTGACGGGCAGTCCTACGAGCTTGCCCTCATCGTTGATGAAGAACGACAGCTCGCCGGATGCTGGGGACACAATGTCGAAGTCGCCTTCCACGAAGCGCTGATACTCGCGGTAGTCGCCTTGCTCCAGTTCTGCGATCCTTACCTCCTCGGTGTCGTCTGCCGGTATGTACAGGGCCTTGATAGTGCCCATGGTCATCTCCCATCGCGGGTGCTCAGCGCCATCGATTGATGACGCAGTTGCAGCCGCGATCAGATCTGCATCGGAATGGTGGCTTGGCCGCTGAGGTACTCGTCGATCAGCTGAATGCAATCCCGCGACCCGATGCCGAACGCGGCGTAGTAGCCCTTTCTCGACAGCTTTGCGAGCCACTCGGCCTGCTGCCTGATGTGCTCATCGGCCACCAGATCCCCATTGCGCTTGCGGACCGTGACACCGTCCCGCTTCACCTCGAGCGCTAGGCCGATGTAGTCACCGAAGTCCGGATGTGACCGCTGGTAGATCAGAAGATCCGGGAAGCCGGCCTCGCCATTGATGAGCTTGTAGAGACCGCGGGAGAAGCGGCTCGTGTTGTTCACGCCCGAAAGGTCGAAGTGGTACGGCGTGTCCTCGTAGTACAGGCTCATGTGCCGCGCGATGACCTTGTAGACCTCGTTTTCATCGTTTCCGCTCATGAGTACTCGATCTCTCCGTTTTGGAAAGCGCGAAACTCATCTGGCGTCAAGTCAGCCTTTACCTGGTTGCACGAAAAATGGGCCAATCGGTAGTTCGAAATCTCGTCAAGGCCACCTCGGCTTAACGGCACCCAGTGATCTATCGTGATGGCGTCCAGAGCAGGTATGGGATGGCCGCATAAGTAACAGGCCGCGCCGTACTTCGCTATAAGATGACTTCTCTGCCAGCGTCGTGACAACGACTTCTTCCGCCTCCACTTGCCCACCTACGCGGCTCCAACCACCACCCAGAACAGGCGCCAGGCGGCCCAGAGGATGGCGATGAGGATGCTGACGAGCAGCGCGAGACCGATGAAGGCCCAGAAGATGAGCTCGGACCACTCGGTGAGTTCGTCCCAAAGGGTGGCGGGGGAGATCATTGGTTCACCTCGGTATGGATGTTGACCTGATTAGCTCCTGGCTTATTGCACTCGACAACCTGACCGGTCCATGCGGAGTACCGCGGCACCCCGCCTAAGTCGAGGCACTTCTGTCCTGCCACTTTCGGGTTCCTTGGATCTCGAGACCAATTCGCTTCTCGCTTTTTAGCGGCGGTTTCGAACTCCTCGCGTTCCTGCTCGTCGACGTGCCAGAGGCCGCTCCACCAAGCTCCGACCGTGCTAGCGATTAAGACGCACACCCAACCAGCTAGCGCGATGCCAGCTACCGCCGCCAGAAACCCAGACCCGTATGCGAGGACGGACTTCGCTTGGTTACTCATCCCTCGCCCTCCAACACCACTAGGGCGGCGTCTCTGAGGAATCGCCCAGTGCTCGACTCGATCGGGTGGAAGGTAGTCACTTGGTCTGGGCGGCCGAGTTCGCTTCTGTCATAGCTGCCAGCGTGGACGATTGTCGTGTGCATCCGTAAGGCAGACACCACCAAGGCAATCTGCTTGTCCGAGGGGGCGGGTACGCCATGTCGCATAGCCTCTTCCTCGATCACTGGCCTCAGGTGTTCAGCGATGTTCTGACCCGCAATGAGCAACTGTCGGTGTCCTGTATCGCTCATCCCTCGCCCTCCAACAACTCAGGCACCGCACTCAGCAGGTCGATCTTCTTCCGCCGCGTGGCCGGCAGCTCGTCCCAGTCCTGGAGTACGGAACGCGCCTCGTAGGCGATGTTGAGTAGGTGCTGCGCTGCAATGAGCGCTCGGGCACCGAGGTCCTTGATGTACGGGATTTCCTGAAGTTCGATGAAGGCACGCTCTGACCCGATGGCGAGCTGGTCCTCGTCGTCCCAGCCGGTTGGGGGAGCGGTGAGGTCTATGTGGAGGCGGTCGAAAGAGGTCATCGTGTGCCTCCCATCGCCTGCTCGTAGGCGCGTTGCACGGCAATCAATCCGGCCTCGGTACCGCCGTGGTCGGGATGGTGCTTCTTGAGCTGTGCTCGGTACGCGGCTTTGATCGTTTCGGCAGAGGCGGTCTGAGTCACCTCGAGTATTTCGTGCCAAGGTTTCGCAGTAAACGGGGTGACTATGGCTTTTGCAGGAAGCGCTTTGAACCCGCGGAAGGCGGCGTTGACCATTTCCTTCGCTCCCCAGCGGTCCAGGCCTCTCAGGGCTTCGACAGTCAGCGAGACGGCGCGCAAGTTCTGCTCAACGGTGTCCCATTTGTCGCAGGGAATGCACTGCTCCTCTCCGTCGAGGGTGAAGTAGACAGCTATGCCGCGGTCGTCTGGTTGCGCTTGACCTGCATACGGCAAGCCGTCACGACGAAGTGCGAGGTTCGAAGAGATAACTACATCCTCAGCGCCGAGGAGTTCTAGCTCACGAAGAAGAGCGTCTCGGTTCGAGGCGAAGCCCCGGGACATCGACCCGTGGCGTTGTGGGACTTCGGTACGGGGCCAGTGTGACGGCCATTGAAGGGGGTAAGCAGTGGTCATGACGCGCCCTCCGTATACGCCGCTGCCTGCTCACCGATGAACGGCCGCCGCGCCCTGAGGCACCCGATCGCCTGGTCCCGCGTGCACTCGCCGTTGTCCGCGGCCTGCATCAGCTGCTCGAAGGCGAGGTGTGTTGCCACCCGAGCGAGACCTTCGCGGCGACGCGGGTCGTCGTACTCAAGCGATGCTGGTGGTTTGAATAACTCTCTTTCCATACATAGTTTCTCCGTTTAGCAGTGCGCCAGTAGCTCACTGATCCTGTCCCGAAAAGAACACCAAGAATCGGGACGGGATCGGCAAGCTAATGCCGAGGTGTAGACAGCCTGATTGAGCGGACGAACCGTAGAAGAGAGTCTTGCGGAGACAACTTCGACTATAAGGAGGGTCGTCCGCCCACAACTGCGCACGGCACCAGGGGAGGTTAAAACGTACGCAGATGTGGGGCAGGTGAGTTCACCGCCAAAGCGCCCGCTGTAAGCTGTTCCAATAGTTTTGTTGTAAATATGGAACGGGCGCTTGGTGGTGTGTGGAGTAATTTCCTCTCCGCTGGGTGGCCTATGAACCACGGTGCCGAGAGTGACACCAGAAGCTCCCACGACAGACTGGTCGGTCGAAACCTTAGAGTCTTCGTGTACCTAGGACGAGATACTTCTGATGCCATATCCCCCAATTACCGTAGTTGTAAAACAAATTAGTTGATGATTGTTCGGTAGTTAAGGGGTATGGTGGTTGGCAACGTAAGGCAGGGCTTTGCCGAGTAGTATTTTTGACAGGTCATACACCTGTTTTCTCGTATACTTCCCTTCCACCTTACATTGCCAATTGACACCAGAAGCACGTCACATAAGGAAGCCCCATTACAAAATCTCCCGAATGACGTTCCACCAGGAAGTGCACTTCTGATGCCATCACCCACCACCAGCAGAAGTGATGATGAGAGATGGGTTGAGCGCATGGACTGGTAGCAAGCCGATCTGCAAGATCTTAAGATGCACATTTTGGGTCCGGTATTTAGCCCATAAAGCATACGTTCCTTATGTCGCCACCTGCTTTGCCTCAGTACACCACTTACTACCAGCTTCGCGCGCTCAACTCTTCACGACCCGTGCGGGCGAACACTAAGCCAATAATGTGTTCTCCCGCTATATCGCAAGGCGAGTATGATGCTCCCCGCACGAGTCATGAATCCGGTTTGTCAATGTGCTTACCCGCTGATCAGCGCTCGCAGTCGCTGACCAGCAGGTCAGGTGCCAATGTTCTGGTGTTGCCTAACGGCCGGGTAGATGACCGTGTGGGACATAAAGGGCAACGCTCTTGAACTGGCTACTTCCGCTTACGCCGGACCCTGGCCGGCATCGACAGCGCGATCGTGGCGAGGGGCTTCTGTACGTGCTCCCGGACCAACTGCACGGCCGTCCGCCTCATGAGTGCCCGCCAGTACGAGGGTTCATGGATGTCCTCGTAGTAGAGCTTAAACTTGGATAGTTCTGATTCCTGATTCACTTATGCTGTCTCCGCTTAATTGTACTAATAGTATGCGCTTAGTGGAAACTATTTGCAATAGCGAAATGTGGCAGAATTGAAATAGCTGTGGAAAAGTCAGGAGGCCATATCTGGTTTGCCATCTGGGATGAGAGAGTCGGCATTGAACTTTGATGTCGCAGCGCTAATCGCTCCGATGGAGGCGACTACGGCCTGTGGCCCCAGCAATACTCCGCCCACAATGGTCCCGAATAGAAGAATCCAGACGAGACGTCGCACTAGGTTGTGGGCTTCGCTTGGCGTGTAGCCCAGGTAGACAACAAAGTAGCGCTGTACAGCGCCAACGACCTCTGCGAGGTCTCGGTCTGCCTCGAGCTCCTCCTCGACGCGGGTGTCCGCTGTCTCCGTGAGATCGGCCTCTGCCCATCTGTGGGCTTGCTCGTCGTCCAGCTTCCATGCTTCGGAGAGGACCGCTTGCGCCAGCCCCGATGACTTGAGCGACTGCTCGAAGTTCAACGCCTCGCGGAGAGACCCGAAGGACTCGCCGAAGTTCGAGAGCGCGCCTTTGTTCGCCAACCGCCACTGTTCGGCAATCGTGCCAGCGGTCTCGGTAAGGCCGGTGAGCCCCATCAGGGACTTGGTATCGATCCGCGTGCCGATCTGCTCGGCGATGCTCGGTCCTTGGAACGAGAAGATCGATGCGGTGTTGGTCCGGGCAAGGTAGTCAGCGATCGTCGGGGGCTTGTAGGTCAGCTTCAGCGCTTCCAGTGCCTGCCCAATGGTGCCAACGCCACTGCCCAGATACGCATCGAGCTTGCTCGCGCTCATCCGACCAACGTGTTCGCTCAGCGAGAAGGTTCGCGCGCTACCCCCGAGGGCTGCGTCGAGGAAGGCGGAGGACGGCCGGTTGAGCTGGTCCTGCAAACGTGTGTCGCCCATGATGGCGGTGCCTGCGATGTCACCGGTCTGCTTAGTGAACTGGTCCATCACGCTCAACGTGGGCGAGGTGAACTTGGTGATGTCGAACGTGGGCTGGTTGATCTTGGGGATCATCCCCGCGAGCATCTGCTCTCGAGTCTGCTTCAGGAGCCGGCTGGTCTCGTCGTCCATGTAGTCCCGATAGTCCACGCCGGACCTCCTCCGCAAGTAGTAGTTCCATCATAGAAGCTGGGTACGACAGGTCCGGGTCACTTGTCAGTGGGGTCGTCGTCGTCGCGGTGGCCACGGTAGAAAAAGCGATAAAGGCCGTCGTGCTCGCGCACCGTGTCGACGACGTATCCCTCACGCCGCAGGTCATGGATGCGAGCCCCGTATCGGAACGTGATCGTGTTCAGCTGCCGGTTCGTCGCCGAGCGCTGCTTCTGCAGCAGCTTGAGGATGCGGGCGTGGGTGGACTGAGGGTGGTGGCGGGGCTTCTTCGGCAGGGGAGTGGGAGTCGTCATAGCTCACTCCGTTCAACGCTCACCCTCGCTTGATCCAAACCGTCGAAGCTGATCTCGTCGGGCTGGAGCACGACGGTCATCTCAATGATTTCGTCGGGACGGATGCGGATGTCGATCGCCGTCCACGACACGAGATTGTCTCCGACGCGAAGTTCCACGTTTCTAGGGTTTGGACCGCTCGCGTTGAGGGTGACTTTCGGCCGGGTCATCGCTCGTCCTCCCGCCCCACACCCGCCACAGTGCCGGCCGTCAGGAACACCGCGAACAGCACCAGGACCGCTAGGGTCGGTGCCCACACCGGGGCGAGGACCCACCACCAAGACCAGTCGATGACTCCGACAAGCTTGAGTGTCACGAACACGATAGTTAGAACGGTGAGGAGTCCTACTCCGCCTGAGTTCGAGTTGTTGTTCATATTGAGTTGTTCCTTGCGCTCGGTGGCGCGTTATTTTGATCGCTTTAGACCGAAGTCCTTCTTCTTGATCTTCACCATGTCTCCGTTGTCTCGATGCCACACGACACCTTCGATGTCTTGCGTGGCTATCCAAGCTTTGAGTTCATCGAACGACCGCGGCGCTTCCAGCTCGTCAGCCCCGTGTCGGATTAACTGGTGATTCTCCAGGTGCTCCGGATTGCCTTGGACCTTCGGCCCAGCCAGCTCGTAGGTTCCGTTTGTTAGATTGTCCGTGTTGGCGAGTCCCTCGCGGAACCACTTGTCCTCCGGTCCGTCGCCGACGGCAATCCAGCCGGGCCAGTGGCCGGTGACAGGATCGGGCTCTTGTGCAGGGATGAAGCCTGCAGGCGGGTTCTTGCCCTTCTTGGCATCGTAACGTTTAAATAGCGTGCCGTTTTCGTACTTGGTGCAGGTTCCGTCCCACTTGCGCGTGGCGATACCTTCACCCTCTATCACCCATTCTGCACCCGGTACAACTTCGTCATAGACCAGGCGCGTGCCTTCGTAATCTCGTTTGAATAGGCTGATGATTTTTTTCATGATGTGTCGTTCCTTGCGGGCTAAGCCGCGTTATGTTGTTGCTAGGTTGTGATTTCGATTCGAGACGTTTTTTCTATACGTCCGTTTTTCTGAAGCGTTCGACCAGCAGTTTGGTGTCTAAATCCTGGTCCGTAATGTAGCGACGCAATGTACTGACGGAACAGTCAAGCAAACGTGCGATTGCAGTCTTCGGCACGCGTTTCCGCATGTAACGCAGGATCTCATCGTCCTTGCCGTGGAGCTTTCGATTCTCTGGCTTGTGTGATCCAGGCGGCCGGCCAAGTCGCACACCCTCCGCCTTCTTGCGGGCCAGAGCTTCGCGCGTCCTCGCGCTGATCATCTCCCGTTCGACCTCAGCCGCCAGGCCGAGACCGATCATCATGATCTTGCTGGACAAGCCCTTAGCGAAGGTCACGTCCTGTTTGACGGAGACGACGACGATGCCGCGGTCGATACAGTCCTCTAGCACGTTGAGTAGTGTCCGGACGCTGCGGCTGATGCGGCTGATCTCACTGACGATGAGCGTGTCACCAGACCGGAGCCTGTCGATCAGGGCGCCGACCTTGCGGTCCTTCAACTGGAGGGTTCCGCTCGCGATGTCCTCGTCCCACTCCTCGATTGCCAGCCCGCGAGCCGAGCAGTAGCGCTCGATCTCGTGTCGCTGGTTCTCGAGGTCCTGCTTGTCGGTTGAGACTCGGACGTAGGCGATGACGCGGCCCATCTACGCTGCTTTCTTCGCTCGGCGCTTACTTATCCTGCCGCCCTTAGCCCCCGCGCTTCTTGCCAGGTCAGGGTTAACCGCGAAACCTTTTGGCACGCGTGCACGCCCACCGAGGGACGCAATCTCCTTGAAGAAGTCTGCACCGTAGAGTTCTTTGATAGTTCTGGCGGCTTTCTTTCCACCTGATGGCGTGCCTGGCATTACCGTCGCCCTCGCCGAACCGCGCGCTTCACCCGCTCCCACACCGAGTTCGCTGCCTTATCCCGCATGAGGATCTCCGCCTCGCGGAAAGCGACGTCTTCCTTGAGTAAGGAGTCCACGTCTTCGCGGGTCCTGTCGTGCCGCCGGCTGAGCATGGTTAGCTGCGACGCGAGATTCCCAGTTACTCGGTCGAACTCCTCACGGGTGACGTCGTCGCTCGGTTCGACTCGGGCACTCACTCGGTGGACCTGCCGGCCGTGTCCCGGTTTCTTCGGCGCTGTGGTGACCGACTGCGGGGGAGTGACGCTCTGCATCGCTTGTGGCTTCGCTACGGGCTGAGTAGCCGGTGCTGCCTTCTGAGTAGCGCGACGCTTCTCGCGCCAGGTCTTGTAGTCGGCCTGCTTGTCGATCGTGACGAATGTGCGGCGGTTGTAGCCGGGCCACTTAGCGGCAGCGGACTCGATTCCCTGCTTCTTGATGTGTTGTTTGATCTGGACGAATATCGCCTCGTTGATCCGTTTGACGCCTTGCGCCATGGGTTCCTCCGGTGCTGAGCACCGCGTTACTAATTGCTTTGCTGTTTATCTGCGTAGTCGCGCATACGATTGAAACACTCTAGGGCTTCCCGCCAGAAACGGCTGTGGCCGAACTTTGGTGTTGTGGCGTGGTATCCCTTCGGGGTTATGACGAGGAAGTGTTCATTTCGTAGCAGCGTCCAGATCGCTCGTAGCTTGGTCATCTGTTCTCCGGTGCTGAGCACCGCATTAAATTGTTGTCTCGCCTACCGTGCTCACCAATGCGAGCACCTCTTCGTAGGCGGTTCTGTTGACGTACTGGCACTGATCGCAGACGCCATCGGCGTTGTGGTCGTGCGCTTCGTCGTTGAGGCAGATGATGCAACGATCACTACTCGTCATCGCTCATCAACCTCTGGGCTTTCGTCTCCTGGAGTTTCTGCAGGATGACATCGGCATCGTCTTCGTTCCGGATCTTCTCCGATACCGCGACGAACCAATCGGGGCCGTGCCCTAGCTCTTCGCTGAGTTCGGCGATGCGGTCGAGCTTGTCCTGTAGAGGATCGGTCGGCTCGTCACCGATAACCACTTCACCCTCGATTGCGTCTGCCTTGCTCGGCTTAGCTGGGGGAGTAGCTTCCGGGGCGTTCTCTGGCTTCGACTCGAACTCACCGCTGATCTCGCCCTCGACGTACACAGGAGCGCCGTAGAATACGTCTGGAGTGTAGATGCGGACACCGTTGCTGATTGCTCGAGCGAAGTACATATTGCGCGGGAATTTGCGCCAGGTTTGATTGCTCAGTAGGCCTGCTGCCTTGGCGTCGTCTTCGTTGAACGATGAATCACCTAGCTCGTCCCATTGGTCACGTGGAGCGCCTGGGTAGGGGATCTCGTAGAAGGTGATGACGCAGCCGCTAGTGTCCCACTGCTTGACGCGGTAGTCGTACTTCGGGTGCTTCTTCACCTTGGCGGCCATGAGGTTAGCGCTCATCTCGGCGTTGCCGTTGATGATATTTATTCCGCGGATCGCGGCGAACGGCTGGATGCCGAACTCAACGCCTGCGATTATCTTCACTCCGGCCTGGTAGACCTGCTGCTCGAGACTTACGCCCCGATCGCCTTTGAACATGCCACTCTGGATGAATATCTTCGAGAGCCGGCTGATGTCGTCGAGTGACCGCACGGATATAGCTGAGGTGTTGTCCGCCTCGTAACGGCTCATGGACTGCTCGCTGAGCTGCTCCTGACTGAGATCGTCAGGCTGTGCTTGTGGTGTCTTGTCTCCGCTCACCTCTCTTCTCCTGTTTAATGCGTTTAACTTCTTCTCTGACCTCTGGGAGCTTCATGGCCCCGGTGAGGTAGATGGTGCTGCGCGATACTCGCTTGCCGTCCTCGTCTCGCCATACCCGCTTCTCGATGCGTTCTACTGCTTCGGCAACGATGGGGTCGATTCTGAGGCTGACGCGCGTGCCGTGCGTGCCTTTACGCTTCCTGGGTACTAACCACTTAGTTGTCATGCTGCTTCATTCGCTCTCTCTCCGCTTTAGTTGGTAATTCAAACTCACAACTCGTATGACGCGTGCGGTTGATTGCTGGCCCGCGTTGGTTGTATATCAATAGTATGCGCTAATGTGAAATCTTTTGCAAGACCAATTATTGCAAGAACTGTGGAAAAGTATCGGGCTTACAGAGGTACGTTCACCGCTACGGTTGAAGCCTGGGCCTCGCTACGGGCCAACGGCGGGCCTGACCAGCGCGAACACGGGGTTGACGGCGGCGGCTTGCTCGTCGTTCAATGTGTTTATGATGATCTCGCCGCGCGACGGGAGGATTGTGCGCTTGGTGGGGAGGTTTGGCCTCGTCACTTCGGAGCAAATCCGAGCGATCGAATTCGCCGAAAACCGAAGCAAGTCACCAAGTAGCGCGGTACTCCTTCGATTGACAAACGGCGGGATGCTTCGGCGCTTGAGTCCCCGCACCGTCGGCGGGTGGGCTGGTGGCTCCGGGCAATACGTTTACCAGCTCGGCCCGAAGGGGTGGGCGTTTCTGCGGCGCGAGGGCCGCTATACCCCGCTGCGCTCGATTGATATGCACCGCATCGCTATAGCTGAGGCGTACGTGCAAACAGTCGCGGCGGAGCGGTCGGGGGATATTCGCATAAACGAGGTCGTAACTGAGCCGGACTGTCACCAGGTCGCGGGCGGGGTGCTGCTGACTCCAGACTTGTACATCTTCGCGGACGTGCGAGCAGCACAGGCGCGGCGACGTATCTGGGTAGAGGTGGATATGGCCACGGAGCGCCGCAAGCAGATTACGGAGAAGCTAGCGCGGTACAGGCACGCATACAGGGCGTGGGCTGATGAGTTCCCCGGCCAACCTTTCCCGCGGGTTGTGTTTGTGGCGATCGATGAGGAGCGTGAGCGTGAGCTCAATTCGATAATCCGAGAGATTCCGGAGAGCGCCCGGCCGTTGTTCGCGGTGATGACAGCGGAGAGTTTTCCGCAGGTGTGGACAAATTAGACGCGCCAGAGGCGAAATTGTGGATAAGTCCGCGCAACTAGCGCATAAAAGTCTTGCATAATAGCACCGTTATTTATATAATAGAAGAGTAGTAAACAATAAGCGGAGACAGCTACAAATGACAAAACGAAAAGCGCCGGCACGCTACGCGATCATGGACCTCATCACGGGGGAAATCTTCAACCCGAGCATCCTGGCGCGGCCACCACGTGCACGGCGCACTACGAGGGGCTACGGGCGCTATACCAACACCCGAAGCGTGGCCGGAAACTCGATGGGGCTCATCTCGCTCGTGTGTAGCGGGTTGGCACTGGCGCTCGTGGCGATCGGTTAAACGGGCGCGGCTAGACAATTAAATAAGCGGAGACAACTACAAATGAAGTATTTACAGGATTACATCCAAGACGAACAAAGCAAGCTACTCGAAGATCTCGGGGCGTTCTTCGCCTTCAACCGGGAGCAGTTCGAAGAAGGCGCGGCGAAGGTTCAAGCAAAGAAACCAGAGGGCACCAAGTGGGCGAGCGTTGGCATGGGCATGTTTATGCCCTCGGTGAACGTCGAGGAGTTCAAACGTCGACATAGTGAACTAGTCGCCGCCGGGATGCGCCAGGACCTCGAAAAAAACGGCAGGCGGGGCGTGATTCTGCGCGAGCTGAATAATTACGAGTGCTTCTATAGCGGGGATATGACGCCGGCTATCGAAGCGCTGGAAGATTACGGAATCACTGCCGACGAAGTCCGCGCGGTCTACCGCTCACCTAAGGCGGTGAAGGTGGGCGTGTAATGTTTGGCCCCGACTTCTACCCAACTCCAGCAGCGTTGGCGAGCGAACTGCTCGCCAAGCTCGACAAGTCGACGATTTACCGCGTGCTCGAGCCGAGCGCGGGCCGCGGGGATCTTATCGACGCCATAGAGCGCCGCCTCTCGAGTTATGGAGGGCGCAAGGTCGCAATCGACGCAATCGAGAAAGACGAAGAGCTCGCGGCGGTCCTGAAATCCAAGGGGAGGGCTGTCATCGCTCGTGACTTCCTGACCTTCGAGTGGAGTGTTCCCGCTAAAGTGGCCACTGC
>NZ_JAALDN010000339.1 GCF_014144855.1 Dietzia maris
GACGAGGTGCACCGACGCTGGGCCGCGATCCTGGCCCGCGGCGGCGGTGAGATGCCGGTATTCCCGCTCGACCTGGGCGACATCTCCACCCCGCGCGAGGAGGTGGTCGAGGTGCGCGACGTGCTCGACCCGGCCGGGGTCGCCGCCCTGGATGAGGCGGCCGCCGCCGGCGGAGTACGCATGATCTCGCTGGCGATCGCCGAGATGACGGCCGTACTCCACCGCCGCGCCGGGGTGGGCCTGCGCGCGGTCCTGCCGGTGCACTCCCGCCACGATGTGCGCACCGCCCGCTGGAACGACTCGGTGGGGTGGTTCATCACCAACTCCGTGATCGAGTGCGACGACCCCGACCCGGCCGCGTGCGCGGTGGCCGTGCGCGAGGCCGTCGACCTCGGTTCGCACGCACTGGGGCCGATACTCGCCCCGTACGGCGGGATGCCGCACACCCCGGGGATGTTCGCGATCTCGTGGCTCGACCACCGCCGCCTGCCGGTTGACGTGGACCTGAGCCTCAGCCCGCAGCACGTGTCGGCCGCGATCCGGACCGACGGGGTGATGGTGTGGTTCGTGGTCAGCGGTTCGGGGCTGCACGTGCGCTGCCGCTATCCGGGCACCGAAGCCGCCCGCGGGTCGGTGGGGGGTTGGCTCGACGAGCTGTGCGCCGGGCTGGTCCGCCGCGCCACCCCGGCCGCCGGTCGCACTGGGCCGGGCGGGCAGGTCGAGGCAGACCACGAGCAGGTCAGTGGGGCGGCGCGCCGGACTCCGGTCCCAGGTCGGCCTGCAGCCACCCCACGTCGAGCCACCGCCCGTGCTTGAACCCGATCCGTTCCAGCTGGCCCGCCTCGCGGAACCCCATGGCTAGGTGTAGAGCCACACTCGGCTCGTTGGGAAGGGTCACGATCGCCAGCAGTCGGCGGAACCCGGCCGCCTCGAGCCGGGCGAACAGCTCCCGGTACAGCGACCGCCCCAACCCGAGGCCGTGCGCGCCCGGATCGACGTAGACGCTCACCTCGCATGACCAGCGGTACGCCGCGCGGTCCTTGACCGGCCCGGCGTAGGCGTACCCGACGATCCGGCCGTCGAGCTCGGCCACCAGCCAGTCGTACCCCGCCAGTGCCCGGTCGATCCGCGCCGCGAACTCGTCGACCGGCGGCACCTCGGTCTCGAACGTCGCCGTGGTCTCGCGGACGTACGGCGCGTACACGTCCAGACAACCGGCGGCGTCGGCCACGGTGGCGCGGCGGATCGCCCTCACACCTCCGGCCCTCCCGGGTTGCACCCCTCG
>NZ_JAALDN010000340.1 GCF_014144855.1 Dietzia maris
CGGGCGCGGGCGTGATGCTGCACCGCGTCGAGGGCGAACACGTCCGCGTCGGCGAGGTGGTGGCCACCGTCCACGCGGGCGACACCGCACGGTTGCCGGTCGCACTCGACGAGGTGGCGGCCGCGTTCGGGACGGGCCCGGATCGCGGTCCTGCCGGCGTGGTGACCGAGCGACTGCGCGGCTGGTGACCGTCCGGGAACGGACGCCGGGGGCGACGCACCCCCGGATCAGGCGAGGTCGGGCGTGGTGACGAGCTTCTCGACGTCGTCGACCAGGTCACGCCACTCGGACGCCTCGTCGTCGTAGGGTGCGGTCGGCTCGAGCAGCTTGGCGTCGTCGGGGTTGAGGACGTAGTGCAGGTAGCGCCGTAGCGCCGACCCGCGCCCGGTCACCGACGCCTCGAGTTCGGCGTCGCCGACGTAGTTGGCCAGGTCGGTGACGAACTCGACCGCCAGGCCGAGCTGGTCGGAGTCCACCATCTCCGGCCCGACCTCGATGTCGCGGTCGAGCCCGGCCAGGACGTACACGTTGTCGTCTGTGACGTGCACGTCCAGGCTGCCGTCGGTCGCGGCGATCTTGACGCGCTCGTAGGTGGCCACCCGGCTCAGGGTGTCGTCGTCGTTGTCGGCCAGGTAGCGGGACAGGCCGCGCGCACTGGTGAAGACGTACGCCTGGTCACCGTCGCCGAGGAACACCGGCCGGTCACCCAGGTAGCAGCGCAGACTCAGGTACTCCTGGTCGGCGAACACGATCCTGACGGGGTCGATCCCCACGCTCTCCCAGAGCGAGCCCTCCGGGTACCCGGTCGGGGCGGGCTCGGGCTCCGGCTCCGGCTCGGGGAGCGCGGCCTCGGCGGTCTCCAGGTCGTGGCGCGCACGCTCGACCTCGGCGCGGTCGATCTCCGGGGTGGTCATGACGTCCTGGATGGCGTCGAGGACGTCGTCCCAGCCCTTGGCGACCGTCTTGCGGATGGATTTCCACAGCTTGAGCCCGTCGCGGCCGTAGAACTCGTCCATGCCGTGCGTGACGGACGCGAGCACCGGGTTGCCGTTGAAGAACTTGGTGACGGTGTCCAGTTCGCACACCTCGCCGATCGAGCGGGCGATCGCGAAGGACTGATCGATCTCGTCGACCGACGACTCGGTCGGATCGTCCCCGAGGAGCTCGAGGACGCCGACGAGGTCGTAGCAGTTCTCCTCGGCGGCGCGGAAGGCGAGCACGTCCGATCCGGCGAACTCCTCCCACGAGGGGTGGTCCTGCAGATCGTGCTCCGCGCCGCTGCGGACCAGGGCGAGGAGTTCGGCCGTCGAGTCGAAGGCGTAGAGGTCCTCGTCCAGCCCGAGGAACGCCTCCCAGTCGTCGTTGTCCTCCCGCCAGCTGGGTGCCCAGAGGGTCGTGACGTCTCCCTCCGGGAGACCGAGCTCGATCGGGACGATGTCCTTGGCCATGCCGGTCAGCATATCCACGGCTAGTCAGGCGGTGCCACGGCCCGCCGGGGCGGGGTCGGTGTGATGACGGGCGGCGTCCTCGGCTGCCCGCCTCCGACCGCTCACGGCGAGGGCCACCGAGCCCGAGACCAGCTCCGCGCGACGGGTGTTGGCCTGCTCCACGGCAGCCGACGTGGCCTCGAGGATCGACGCCGCGACCACCTCGGACCCGTGCCTGCGCAACCCGGGCGCCAGCACGAGGTCCACCACGCTCCCGCCGGAGTCCGCGGTCGCGGTGGCGAGTCGGTCCCGGCTGGTCGTCGAGATGCGCAGGGTCTCCAGCTGGTCGTGTGCCGACTCCCACTCGGTCGCGATCCCGCGCAGACGATCGAGGAACGCCTCGACGTCCAGTCCTCCGGCGCTCACCTGACAGACCCGCCCGGCTCGTCGTCCGGGTCCCTCTCGTCCCAGTCCCTCTCGTCCCAGTCGTCGGCGGCGAGGCGTTCCAGCAGATCGCGGGCGTCGCCCGCGGCCGCGGTGAGGCTGCGCAGGACCGCGCGCGCCACCTCCGCGGGCGGGCGGTCGAGGAGGGCCTCCGGAAGGGCCAGGCCCACCGGGACGCCGTCGGTGCCGACCTCGGCGACCACCCCGGTAATCGGGTCGGTGTGCCGACAGCTGTCGGGTGCCATCAGCCGGTCGGACGGTAGAAGCCGTGGAACGACATGCCGATATTGTCGGTGCGGAGCCCGGACACCGCTACAGGGTCCCCGGCCTCCACGATCTGACCGTTGCCGATGTACATGGCGACGTGGCCGTCCCACACGAGCAGATCACCGGGCAGGACGTCCTGCGGGGACACCTGGACACCCACGCCCTGTTCCTGGGCCAGGCGGGGGATCTCCACACCGGCGTCCCCGTACGCCCACTGCGTCAGGCCACTGCAGTCCAGCCCCTGGCCGGGAGAGGTGCCGCCCCACACGTACGGCACACCCTGCTGACTGAGCGCGTTGCGGACAGCGCCGGCGGCCTGCTCGTTGGGGGCGGTGACGACCGAGCCGTCGGGCAGGGTCACCTCGGTTCCGCCGCCGATCACCCCGGACCCGGCGTCACCGAACCCCGCCGTCCCGGGCACGAACCCGGACCCGGCGGCGGACTCCGCCGCGACACCCGACGAGCCACTGTCGAACGAACCGCCGTCAAACGAGCCGCCGCCCGCGCCGTCCGCGCC
>NZ_JAALDN010000341.1 GCF_014144855.1 Dietzia maris
GGCGAAGTCGGCATCGTCGACCAGACCCCACGCCCTGACCCTGCCGAGCGCCTCGTCGACGGCCTCCGCGGCGTACTCCTTGTCGAGCAGCCGCTCGCGCAACTCGTGCTCACTGCGCGGCCGGTAGCGCAGGAGCCGGAGCGCGGCGTTCGCGGCCTCGTGCGCTTCAGGGGCCAGGGGCGGCAGGTCCGAGGACCCGGAGGGCCTGGCCTCCACTGCGGCGATCGCCGTACGGAGTTCCTCCGCCCCGGGCGCCCCGGCGCCGTGGGGCCCGCGGGTGTCCCTGCCCGACATCAGAACTCGACGGGCACCACGTCGATCGGCGCGTCCTCGTCGGACTCCGCCTCGATCTCGGCGATCTCCGCCCCCGCGCCGATATTCAGCTTGTCGAGGATCTTGCGCTCGATCTCGTCCCGCACCGACGGGTTCTCCTTGAGATACCGCCGGGCGTTCTCCTTGCCCTGGCCCAACTGGTCCGGTCCGTAGGTGAACCACGACCCCGACTTCTTGATGAAGCCGTTGTCCACGCCCATGTCGATGAGCGACCCCTCGCGGCTGATCCCCTCGCCGTAGAGGATGTCGAACTCCGCGATCTTGAACGGCGGCGCGACCTTGTTCTTGACGACCTTGCACTTGGTGCGGTTACCGACCGCGTCGGCACCGTCCTTGAGCGTCTCGATACGGCGCACGTCCAACCGCACCGACGCGTAGAACTTCAGCGCCTTACCACCGGTGGTGGTCTCCGGCGAGCCGAACATGACGCCGATCTTCTCGCGCAGCTGGTTGATGAAGATGGCGGTGGTGCCGGTGTTGTGCAGCGCGCCCGTCATCTTCCGCAGGGCCTGGCTCATGAGTCGCGCCTGCAGGCCGACGTGACTGTCGCCCATCTCCCCCTCGATCTCGGCACGCGGCACGAGCGCCGCCACGGAGTCGATGACCAGAATGTCGATCGACCCCGACCGGACGAGCATGTCCGCGATCTCCAGGGCCTGCTCACCCGTGTCCGGCTGGGAGACGATGAGGTTGTCCGTGTCCACGCCGAGCTTGCGGGCGTACTCCGGATCCAGGGCGTGCTCCGCGTCGATGAACGCCGCGATCCCGCCGGCCGCCTGCGCGTTGGCCACGGCGTGCAACGCGACTGTGGTCTTACCCGAGGACTCCGGGCCGTAGATCTCCACGACGCGTCCCCGGGGGAAGCCCCCCACGCCCAGTGCCACGTCGAGCGACAGCGCCCCGGTCGGGATGACCTGGACCGGCGGCCGGTTGTCGTCACCCAACCGCATGACCGAGCCCTTGCCGTAGGCCTTGTCGATCTGCGCGAGGGCCAGTTCCAGCGCCTGTTCGCGATTCTGGGCCACGCCCGTCTTGGTCCCCGACTTCGCGGTGGTCTTGGGTGCCATGGTGCTCTCCGTTCCTGCGCGACCCCCGGCGTCCGGCCGATCGGTCTGGGTGGTGATTCAGTTGCGGACGTTACGGGCCGGGTACGACATGAGCGTCTCGCGCGAACCCGGCGACCGCTTTCCTGTGGAGGAAGGGCGCCCTGTGGACGGGGCGAACCGTCATCACGTGACACCCAGTGTAGGCGAACGGGTGTTCGAGGTCGACCGACACGCCGCACCCGGAGCACTAGCCCCGGTGATTCACGGGGATCTGCGGATCGCTGGGCGAAAATAGACCGAAGTGCTTCCTGAACAGGCGAAACTGGGACTTGTCTAAGGTTCCATGTTCTCCAGCAGAAAGCACTCGGTAGGTGAAGCGTACTTCGTGGTCGGCCGGTCTGTCCGTTACTGCTGATGGTGTCGGGGTGATCTCCCACGCTGGGTCCATCGTGCCTCGGCTTCTGGCTGATCAGGTCGGTCTGACCGCCGAGCTGTCAGGGGCCATGGCTCGCCGCCGGTTCATCCCGATCCACGATCGCGGCCGGGTGTTGATCGACGTCGCGGTGATGCTCGCCGATGGCGGCGAGTCCATTTCCGACATCGGCGTCCTGCGCCACCAATCCGAGGCTTTGGGCCCGGTGGCGTCGGCCCCGACGGTGTGGCGCACACTCGATGAGGTCACCCGCCGGCAAGCGCAAGAAGATCCAGGTGGCGCGAGCTCGCACGCGGCGGCACGTGTGGTCCCACCTGCCCGGCGGAGTACCCGCATCGGCGTGTGCGGGGCGGGATCTGGGATCGACGGTCGTGCTCGATGTGGATGCCACCATCGTGGTCACGCACAGCGAGAAGGAACATGCAGCTCCGACATATAAGCGCACGTTCGGGTACCACCCGATCGGGGTGTGGTGCGACAACACAGAAGAGTTTCTCGCCGCGAGCCTGCGCCCGGGCAACGCCGGGTCCAACACCGCTGCCGACCACATCGACGTCCTGGGCCAGGCAATCGCGCAGATCCCCGCCAGTCATCGGCGTGATCTGCTGATCCGCTCCGACGGTGCCGGCGCCTCCCACGACCTGCTGGAGTGGATCACCGAGCAGAACCGCGTCCGTGGTCGACAGGTGGAGTACTCGGTCGGCTTCGCTATCACTGCCCCGATTCGCCGGGCCATCGCGACCTGCCCCGAAGCCGCGTGGGGACCAGCGCTCAACCCCAACGGGGACATTCGCGACGGGGCCGACATCGCGGAGCTGACCGGGTTCCTCGCTCCCGGGATGCTGGCCAAGTGGCCAGACGGGATGCGGGTCATCGTGCGCCGCGAACGGCCCCACCCGGGTGCTCAGTTGTCGATGTTCGAGGAGATCGACGGGTGGCGCTACCAGGCTTTTGTCACCAACACCGCCACCGGCCAGCTCCAGTTCCTCGAGGCCCGACACCGGGCTCACGCCCGGGTCGAGGACCGGATCCGCCACGCCAAAGACACCGGCCTGGGCAGGCTTCCCTCGCGGGAGTTCGCTCTCAACCAGGCTTGGCTGGTGGCGGTGATGATCGCCGCTGACCTGGTGGCCTGGACTCGGATGCTGGCCTGCATCGGCGAGGCCGCCGTTCTGGCCTTGTGCGAGCCCAAAGCGCTGCGCTACCG
>NZ_JAALDN010000342.1 GCF_014144855.1 Dietzia maris
TCACGTGGCAGCCCGACTGGTCCGTAGTGGCCGGCGGCGGCGCGTGAAGATTCCCGAAACATGGCCGCGGGCCACCGCCATCGTCGCAGTGTTCAACACGATCGCCGCGATCCCCAAACCCGCCTGACCTCACCTGCCCGCCCACGACAGCACCACCGGAGACCCGCCCACCGGCAGCGCCAGCCGGCACACACGCACGCCCACACGCGAAAACAAGCCCGCCGTCACCCGACAGCAGCAGTCACACCGGCCCGTGAATCAGCGGGGCTAATGTTTGTTCAAGCCGACGGCCCACTGGCCCTCTCGCGCATGAGAGGGCCGACAGCGAGGCGGTAAATCGCTCAGCCCATTCTTGCGCCCCTGCGAGACCGCACCCAAAGCGCGGCCCCGCCCGCGAGTGCGGCGATCACTAACTCGATGAGTCCATGCTGCCAATTTCCGCGTAGGAAACCGTACCCTGCTGCCACGAGCGCAACCACGGCAATTGCGGCGAGCAACGCTTCGATCAAAAACCTCACGACGGTCCCTTCATGACGGTAACGCGCTCGGTGCGCAGATGACGCAGGTCCGAACATGCAATGCGGCTTCTCATCATACGCGTGCGGCTAATCCATCGTATTGCAGGAACCGCACGAGAGCCTCCTGCGTGTCCTGAGGCGATGGCTGAACTGATTTACTCGAGTGAACACGCGGACTTCAGATGGAACTGAGTCCATCACGGGAGAATGTCGACGCAAGCCCAGGGTGACCACGAGCCCCCAGTTCGATTGTTCAGAACGCGAGTGCAGAAACCAGTGTGGCCCTGCACATAGAAAGGTGCATCAGGAAGCGAGACCGAGTCTCCAGTGACCACCATCGCTCCGCTATTGATGCAACCGCCCGGGTTAACGGGCTCTTCCGGATCCGGAGTGCGTAGCTG
>NZ_JAALDN010000343.1 GCF_014144855.1 Dietzia maris
GCGAGGTGTGCGACGCGGACGTCTACCTCCTGCGGGCCGCCGGTTTCCACGGCGTGGAGACGGAGACGGTCTGCCCGGTGTGCCGCAAGGAGAACCTCACGGAGGTCTCCTGGGTGTTCGGTGACGACCTGGGGCCGGCGTCCGGGTCGGCCCGCGGTCAGGACGAGATAGAACACCTCGCGTTGACCCACGACGGGTTCACCGTCCACGTGGTGGAGGTGTGCCGCAGCTGCTCCTGGAACCACCTCATCCTCTCCTACGAGGTGGGGCTCACCCCGGGTGCCGGAAAGCGCGTGCGACGAGCGGCGCGAGAGCTCCGCCGACACAGCTGACGCCCGCCCGGAGTGCCCGACGCGGGTTCCGGAGTACAGAATCGGTCGCGATTTCGTACACAATGGTCGCCAGAGCACCGCAACCGGGGGACTCCCGGGCCAGACGGGTCGGCTCGCAGGAGGGTAGAACATGTCGCAGAATGGCAGGACGAACCGGTCCGCCGACGAGGGCCGGAGCACCAGCTCGGACCGGCGCGGCTGGGCCCGTCGCCATCCGATCTGGACGACGGTGATCCTCCTCGCCGTCGTCGTCCTCGTGATCCCCCTGGCCATCGCGGGGGTGATGTACAACCGCACCGAGATCCCCAGCCCCGGCAGCGTCCGCACCGAACAGATCTCCGAGATCTACTCCAGCGACGGCACCACGATGATCGGTCGTATCGTGCCCCCGGAGGGCAACCGCACGCTCATCGAGCTCGACGCGATCCCCGTGCACGTGCGCAACGCGGTGATCGCCGCCGAGGACCGCAGTTTCTACACCAACGAGGGGTACGACCCCACCGGCATCGGTCGCGCGGTGATCGGGCAGATCACCGGCGAGGCCGGTGCGGGCGGTGGCTCGACCATCACCCAGCAGTACGTCAAGAACACGATGGTCGGCGACGCCCCCACGTACCAACGCAAGGCCAAGGAGATCGTCATCGCGGCCAAGATGACGAACGAGTGGTCCAAGGACCAGATCCTCGAGGCGTACCTCAACACCATCTACTTCGGCCGCGGCGCCTACGGCATCGCCGCCGCGTCCACCGCCTACTTCAACAAGCCGGTCGAGGCGCTCACGATCGAGGAGGGCGCGCTGCTCGCCGGCGTCATCCAGTCCCCGTCGGCCCTCGACCCGCTCAACAACCGGGCCGCGGCCGAGGGCCGCTGGAACTACGTCATGGACGGGATGCGGGAGATGGGCGCGATCGACGCCCAGCAGCGCGGCAACGCGGCGTTCCCTCAGGTCGTCGAAGACCCGCAGGCGATCGAGCAGAACGTCGGCGACCCGAGCAACGGACCCATCCGCCGTCAGGTGCTGGGCGAGCTCGCGGCCGCCGGGATCGACGAGCAGATGCTCAACACGCGGGGCCTGAAGATCACCACGACGATCGACCCCCAGACCCAGGCGGCGGTGGTCGATGCCGCCCGGTCGAACATGCAGGGTGAGAGGCCGGAGAACCGGACCGCCATCGTGTCGATCAATCCCAAGACGGGCGGCGTGATCGGGTACTACGGCGGCGAGGAGGCCGAGGGCTGGGACTACGCCAACGCCCCCCTGCAAACCGGTTCGACGTTCAAGATCTTCGGCGTCGCCGCCGCCCTCGACCAGGGCATCGGCCTGGGGACCCAGATCTCGTCCGCGCCCGTGACCACGGGCAACGTCACCGTCACCAACGTCAACGGTCAGTCCTGCGGCTCGTGCTCGCTCTCCCAGGCGCTGCTGATGTCGCTCAACACCTCCTTCATCCGGCTCCAGCGGATGCTCGACAACGGCGCGAACGACGTGCGCGACATGGCACACCGCGTCGGCATCCCCAAGCAGATCCCGGGCCTGCCGTGGGAGACGCTGAGCGAGCAGGGCGAGGATCCCTACGACGGCCTCATCCTGGGTCAGTACCCGATCCGCGTGCGGGACATGGCGACCGGCCTGGCGACCTTCGCCGCAGAGGGCGTCCACCGGCCGACCCACTTCATCGAGCGTGTCGAGACCGCCGACGGCGAGGTGCTGTTGGACAACTCCTCGATCGAGGGCGAGGAGGTGGTCGACCCCGACGTCGCCAACAACCTCACCTCGGCGATGCAGCCCATCGCCGCCTACTCGAACGGTCACTCGTTGGCCGGCGGGCGGCCCTCGGCCTCGAAGTCCGGCACCACCCAGCTCGGCGAGACCGGGTACAACAAGGACGCCTGGTTCGTCGGCTACACCCCGTCGATCGCGACGGCCGTCTGGGTGGGGACCGACGACAACCAGCCGCTGCTCAACGCCTGGGGCGGCACCATGTACGGCGCGTCACTGCCCGCCGACATCTGGAAGTCCACGATGGACGGCGCCCTGTCCGGCACGGAATGGGAGAGCTTCCCCGAGCCCGGGTACATCGGCGGCCAGGCCGGCGCGTCCCAGGGGCAGTCCTACGGGAGCGGTTCGGGCACCACGGGCGGGACCGGTACCGGTGCCGGCACCGATGACTACGTCCCCCAGA
>NZ_JAALDN010000344.1 GCF_014144855.1 Dietzia maris
GCGTTCGTGGACACCATCATGGTGAACCTCGTGGGGGTGTGGAACACGGTCCACGCGATCGCGCCTCTGATGATCGAGCGCGGCGAGGGCGGGTCGATCGTCCTCATCTCGTCGACCAACGGCTTGTCCGGGCGGGGAGGCGACGGGTCAGGCGCGGCCACGGGGTACACCGCCAGCAAGCACGGGGTGGTGGGGCTCATGCGCAGCTTCGTGATCTGGCTCGCGCCGCACAACATCCGCATCAACACGATCCACCCGGCCGGCGTCCTGACGGCGATGGTGGCGCACGACGAGATGGCCAGGTGGTTCGCGAACAACCCCGAGGGCCACACGATGGGCAACGCTCTGCCCGTGCCGATGCTCGAGCCCATCGACATCTCGCGGGCCGTTCTCTACCTGGTGGAGGAGTCCGGCCGCCACGTCACCGGGGTGACGATGCCCGTCGACGCGGGGTTCACCGCGAAGTAGCCGGCCGGCCGCCGGTGGGGAGAC
>NZ_JAALDN010000345.1 GCF_014144855.1 Dietzia maris
AGCGGATGCGGGGGGACGTGACCGGTCTTACAGTGAGCGCCAGCGACATCCGCGGTGAGCACCCTCCAGGAGGCGCACGATGGGCACTTCATTCTGGCGACGCACGACGATCGATTCCCCGGCGGCCGAGTTCCCGGACGGCGAGCACGTCGACCTGGTGATCGCGGGGGCCGGGTTCACCGGCCTGATCACGGCGCTGATGGCCGCCGCGCGCGGCAAGGCGGTCGTGGTCCTGGAGGCGCACACGGTGGGCGCGGGGGCCAGCGGCGCGACCACGGCCAAGGTCTCGGTCCTGCAGGGCACCCGACTGTCGAGCATCCGCTCCAAGCACGGGTTGGAGACGGCGCGCGCGTACGCCGACGCCAACCGGTACGGACTCGACTGGTGGGCCGAGTTCTGCGAGGCCCACGGCGTCGACTCCCAGCGTCGGCGTGCGGTGACGTTCTCCAAGGGGCGGATGGGCACGTCGACCCTGCGCAAGGAGATGAAGACCCTCGTCGACCTGGGTCTGCCCGCCCGCTGGTACGACCGGGTGGACGTCCCGTTCCCGGCCCGGTCCGCCGTGGAGCTGCCGGATCAGATGCAGATCGACCCGGTGGAGGCGCTCGCGGCGCTGGCCCGCGCGGCCACGGCCCTCGGCGTGCGGATCGTGGAGCACGCCCGTGTCACCGGACTCACAGCGCAGGGGACAGGGGAGGACGCGTTCGTCGAGGTCACCGCGCATCCGGGCACGATGACCGCCCGCGACGTCGTGCTGGCGACCGCGTCCCCGGTCCTGGACCGCGGCCCGACCGTGGCGACGATGGAACCCGAGCGGTCCTACCTCTGCGCGTTCGAGTACCCCGGTGGCCTGCCGGAGGGGATGTACGGCTCGGTCGAGAGCCCGGTCCGCTCGCTGCGGACGGTGCCCTCACCCGGCGGTGAGGTGCTGTTCGTCGGCGGCAACGGGCACCGCACCGGCACCGCCACGGGCACCGCGTCCAAAATCGACTCGCTGCGGGAGTACGCGGAGAAGTACTTCCCCGGCGCGACGATGACCCACGGCTGGTCCGCGCAGGATTTCCACCCGGTGACGATGCTGCCCAAGTCCGGGCCCCTGCCGTGGGGCAAGGGGCGCATCCACTTCGCCGGTGGCTACAGCAAGTGGGGCCTCACGGGCGCGCCGGCGGCGGCCGGGATCATGGTGGACCGGCTCGAGGGCGTGGACCCGCGGGTGTCGTTCGGCAAGCCCAGCATCACGGGCATCGCGAAGAACGCCGTGCCCCTGTTCGCGGACGTGCCCGTCCAGCTCGCGGCGACCGCGGCGCAGGCGATCGTGCGCAAGCCACGGCCGAGTATCCGACCGATGGGGGAGGCGACGGGCGACGACGGCGAGACCTGCCGCGTCGGCCTGCTGTGCCCCCACATGGGAGCCGCGCTGACGTGGAACGACGTGGAGCGGTCGTGGGACTGCCCCTGGCACGGGTCCCGCTTCTCGGCGTGTGGCGAGCTCATCGAGGGCCCGGCCACCAGTGACCTCACGAGGTACGACACGCCCCGCTGACCCGACCGGCTGGCGCGCGCAGCTGACACGTCCAGCTTGCACGCCCGCCTGACACGAGCCGCGCCCCGGCCGGTCGGGGAAGGACCGGGTCGGGGCGCAGCGAGTGTCACCGGCGGGTCAGGCGGGCGGCATCAGGACTCCGTCGAGGACGTGGATGACGCCGTTGGTGGCGTCCACGTCGGTCTGGACGACGTTGATGCGGGTGCCGTTGCCGTCGACGAGGGCGACGTTCTCGCCCTCCACCTCGACCGTGAGCTCCCCGCCCTGGAGGGTCGCGACCGTCTGGCCGTCCATCTCGAGCACGTCGGCGGCCGGGACCTCACCCTCGATCACGTGGTACTGCAGGATCTGCGCCAGGTCGCCCGTGGGGTCGGCCAGCAGCTCGTCCAGCGTGCCCTCGGGCAGGGCCTCGAACGCCTCGTCCGTGGGGGCGAAGACCGTGAACGGACCGGGCCCCTTGAGGGTCTCCGTCAGGCCCGCGGCCTCGATGGCCTGGGTGAGGGTGGTGAAGTCGCCCGCGGCGTTCGCGGTGCCGACGATGTCGCCCTCGGCCGCAGCGCCGGTCTCCTCGGTGGTGGTCTGGTCGGTCGTGGTCTCGTCGGTGGTGGTCTCCTCCGTCATCATCTCCGTGGTGGTCTCGTCGGCCGTGGTCGTGCCACCGTCATCGTCGGTGCCGCACGCTCCCATGAACACCGCGAGACCGATGGCTCCCGTCACTGCGATCGTCCGCTTCATCAAGCTTCCTTTCGTCGGGGTTGCTCGTCAGTGTCCGCACTGCGCAGGGGGTACGTGAACCCTCGTGGCCTGATCGTTGTGGCCCCGTGACGGGATGGGGACATGTCGCCCGGGCCGCGCCTCGGGAGGATGCCCTTGCTTGCGAGCGTCCCGGGAGTCGTCGAAACTCGAGACGGAACGCTGGCCGCCGGCCACCGCGTACACCCGTCTACGAAGAAGCAGGAGCATCGATGAGCCCCACCGATCAGGGTCCGAACCCGTTCGTCGTCGACATCGAGGACGCCACCCTCGCCAACGACAACTACCGCACCACGCTGTGGACGGGATCGCACATGCAGCTCACCGTCATGAGCATCAAGCCCGGGGACGACATCGGTCTCGAGGTCCACGACGACCACGACCAGTTCCTGCGCGTCGAGGCCGGGAAGGGTCGGGTCGAGATGGGCCCCGCGAAGGATCAGCTCGACTTCGTGCGCGAGGTCTCCGACGACTGGGTCATCCTCGTGCCCGCCGGGAGCTGGCACAACGTCACCAACATCGGTGAGGACGACCTCAAGGTGTACTCGCTGTACGGTCCGCCGGAGCACGAGCACGGGACCGTCCACCCGACCAAGGCGGACGACCATCACGACCACTGACCGCGACCACTGACCGCGATCTGACAACGATCATGACCGCGACCGGTTCGCGGTGCCGGAGGGCCCGGGGCGGTGCACACGCCGCCCCGGGCCCTCCGGCATGACACGCTGGTGGCGTGAAGACGCCGGTACCTGACTATCTGCTCGAGATCCGCGACGCCTGCTCGAACGGTGACGCCGGCCGGCTCGCCGACTACATCCCCGAACTCGCGGCCGTGGACCCCGATCGGTTCGCCGTGGCAGCCTGCACGATGGACGGCATCGTCTACACCGCCGGGGACGCGGACGCCGAGTTCACCATCCAGTCGATGAGCAAGCCGTTTGTCTATGCGCTCGCGCTGCGGGACCGGGGAATCGAGGCGGTCCTGGAGAAGGTCGAGGTGGAGCCGTCCGGGGACGCGTTCAACCAGATCTCCCTGGACCGCGAGACGGGCCGGCCGCGCAACCCGATGATCAACATTGGGGCCATCACCACGCACACGCTGGTGAGCGAGCCCGACGCGACCCAGGACGACCGCGATGAGGCGGTGCGGCAGGGGTTGTCCGCCTTCGCGGGCCGCGAGCTCGGAGTGGACGACGCCGTGCTCGACTCCGAGCTGCGCACGGCGTTCCGCAACCGGGCCATGGCCAACCTCGTGCGCGCGGGCGGGATCATCGCGAACGACCCGGACGAGGTGGTGCGCGGCTACACCCGGCAGTGCGCCTACCGGGTGACCGTGCGCGACCTGGCGGTGATGGCGGTGACGCTGGCGACGGGCGGCATCAACCCGGTCACCAAGGAGCGGGTGGTGTCGGCGCCGGTCGCCCGGCAGGTGCTTGCCGTGATGGCCACCTGCGGGATGTACGACGCCGCCGGGGACTGGATGTCCACCGTGGGGATCCCCGCCAAGAGCGGGGTGTCGGGCGGGATCTTCGGTGCCCTGCCCGGGCAGGTCGGGCTCGGGGTGTTCTCCCCGCGGCTCGACGAGCACGGCCACAGTGTGGAGGGTGTGCGCACCTTCGAGCGGCTGTCCCACGATCTTGAGTTACACCTGATGAACACCACCGTCACGGACGTGGAGGCCGTTCGCTCGGTGCGGTTCGACGAGATCTCCGGGCGCCGCACCTTCCGGTTGCAGGGCCCCATGACGTTCGCCAGCGCCGAGCAGGTCCTGCGGCGTCTCGCCGAGATCCCCGAGGGGCCGAGCGAGGTGACCCTGGACCTCAGCCGCGTGTCCTCGGTCAACGCCAGCGCGCGCCGGATGCTGCTCGAGGCGATGACGCGGTTGTCGGCGGACGGCCACGTCGTCGGTCTGGCCGACCCGGGCCGGCGCCTCCCCCGACCGGACCTGGGCGACGGGACCCGGCCGGTCAACCGGCGGGCCGCCCGCTAGCTAGCCCGGGCGCGCCAGCCCGGCGCACCCAGCGGCACCGGGCACTCAGCCCACCCGGAAGTGCGAGTGGTCCGGTTCCCTCATGAGCTCGGCCAGTCGCGCCCGGTCGAAGGGGAACAGGTCGATCGTGCCGCCGTCGTGGAAGTACCAGGAGTGGCAGCCGGTGTTCCAGACCGTCGGCCCCATCGCCCCGGCGACGTCATCGTTGAACTCGGCGGTCGCCTCCTCGGTCACCTCCACCGACCGGATCGCGCCGTCGCGGAGGAGTTCGATCCAGTGGGCGATGTACCGGGCGGTGAGCTCGGCGGTGTGCTGCAGTGAGATCGAGCCGGTGGGGGAGTTGGGGCCCAGCACGGTGAACGCATTGGGGAAGCCCGGGATGGCGGTCATCCGATAGGCGCGCGGGCCGTCGGCCCACTCGCGCTCGAGGGTGCGGCCGTCGCGTCCGACGACCTCCATGGGACGCATGTAGTCGTGCGCGCGGAAGCCGGTCGCCAGCACGATCACGTCGGCGGGCCGCTCGGTGCCGTCCGCGGTGCGGATCCCGTCCGGGGTGACCTGCGCGATGGCGTCGGTGACGAGCTCGGCATCGCTGCGCTGGATGGCGCGGTAGTACGTCCCCGAGACCACCTGCCGCTTGCACAGCGGCTCGTCCTCCGGCGTGAGCCGGGCGCGGAGGTCGGGGTCCCGGACCTGCGCCCGGAGGGAGAGCCGCGCGTAGGCCTGGACCGCGCGCCGCCGCCACGACGGTCTGGTGGTGATGTCGGCGAGGACGCCGGATCCCCACTGCAGCGCGGCGTACAGCGCGCGGTGGGCGGTGGGGAACCGTCGCAGTACCGAGCCGACGACGACGAGCTGTCGCATCCGCATCGGGGCCCACAGGATCCACTGGGGCGTGCGGGCGTAGTGCGTGACCGATCCCGCTTCACCGACGAGGGCGGACACCACCTGGACGCCGGTCGAGCCGGTGCCGAGGACAGCGACGCGGCGACCGGTCGTGTCGAACCCGTCGGGCCAGCGTGCGGTGTGGACGACCCCGCCACGGAACTCCGCCAGTCCGGGGATGTCGGGGATGTCGGGTGGTGCAGGACCCCGGTCGCGAACACGACGACGTCCGCGGTGATGGTCTCGTCGTCGTCGCCGTCGTCGTCGCCGTCGCCCCGGGCGGCGAGGGTCAGCTCCCACGTCGCGGTGCCCTCGTCCCAGCGGGCGGCGGCCACCTCGGTGTCGGTCCGGATGTGCCCGGCCAGGCCGAGGTCGTCGACGACCCGGCGGTGGTAGCGCTGGATCTGGGGACCGTCGGCCCACACGTGTGACCAGTCGAGCTTCGGCGCGAACCGGAACTGGTAGAGCTGGGAGGGCACGTCGCACGTCAGGCCCGGGTAGCGGTTCCAGTACCAGACCCGGCCGACGTCGGAGCCCTTCTCCAGCACGGTGACGTCGGCGAAGCCGCGCTCGCGGAAGACGTGCAGGGCGGTGATGCCGGCGACCCCGGCCCCGACGATCACCACGCGCGGTTCGCGCCGCTCGCGCATTCGACCCGGACTCACACGTCGACCGCGTTGTCCGCCAGCGCGTCGCGGACCGTCTCCGGCGCGGTCACCATGGACGACTCGAACGCCGCCTCCCGTCGGGAGGCACTCATGAAGTGGGCGCCCAGGCCGGCGAGGTCGACGGCGGTGGGCAGGATCGGGACGACGGTCGTACCCCGGGCGCGGACGCTCGCGACCTCGTCGTGCAGCTGGGTGGACATCGCGCGGCGGATCAGCCGGTACTCGATCCCGCCGCCCCGGCCGGGGACGCGGACGCCGGGCGCCGAGGCCATCGGGGCGAGGACGAACACGAGGTCGGCCTCCTCCGGCCCGACCAGGTCCACGGACGCGGTGGAGCCCATGCCGCCGTCGACGAAGATCCGGTCACCGACGGGCACCGGTGGCATCCACCCGGGGGTCGCCCAGGAGGCCCGCAACGCCTCGCCGACGGTGGCCATCGGCGAACCCGGGGCGCCGAACAGGACGCGCTCCCCGGCGAGGACGTCATAGGCGACGATCCGGGCACCGGTGTGGGGGAGCCATGCGCCGACCTCGAAGCCCTCGGCCAGCCGCTGCAACCAGCCGGCGTCGCCGCGACCGGTGGGGGCGATACCGGTGAGGGCGCCCAGCCCGGACCGTGTGCGGAGCAGACCGGGGTTGAGCAGCGGGAGCCGGGGTAGCGGCGGCCGCCCGGGCGGGGTCGAGGCGATGTGTTCGCGGAGCCGCATGTCGCAGGCCTGCCCGCGCTGCATATCGACCAGTTCGTCGACCCCGATGCCGCCGGCGAGCATGGTCACCAGCTCGGCACCCGCCGAGGTCCCCAGGAGGACGTCCGCCTCCCGGGGGTCGAATCCCGTCTGCTCGGTGAGCGCGTGGAGGGCGGCGATCATCCAGGCCCCGCCGATCGTGCCCCCGCATCCGAGGACGAGAGCGATTCGGCTCATCCGGCGCCCTCCCCGTGTCCCGCGGGGGGCGCCGCCCCGGAGAGCCCCGCGCTGATCCTAATCGCGCGGCTCCAATACGAACACAGGGATGATCCGGTCGGTGTTCTGCTGGTAGTCGCGATAATCAGGGTAGACGGCGACGGACCGGTCCCACCACCGGTCTCGCTCGGGGCCGCTGAGCTCGCGGGCCGTGTAGTCGCCGACCCGGTCCCTGTCGCGGACCTCCACGTGGGGATCGGCCTTCATGTTCCAGTACCAGACCGGGTGGGTGGGAGCGCCGCCCTGCGAGGCGACGGCCGCGTACGACCCCTCGTGCTCGACGCGCATCAGCGGGGTCTTGCGCAGCTTGCCGGACTTCCGGCCGACGGTGGTCACGATCACCACGGGGATGCCCGCGAGGTCACCGCCCTCCTCGCCGTCGGTCTGCTCGTACGTCTCGACCTGCGTCCGGACCCACTCGCTCGGGCTGGGCTCGTACTCGCCGGACAGTGGCATCGGGGCTCCTCGGTGATGGGGTTCCGTCGGCTGAGGGCGACACTACGCCCGCCAAGGCGTGCTTGCTGCCCACATCAGGCGAGTCGGTCGGTGAATCTCGAGACCGCCTCGACGACCGCCAGGTAGCGCGGCGAGCGCACCGCGTCGAACCCGTGTTGGGCTCCGGGCAGTTCGGCGTGGACCACGGGGTTCGGCGATCCGGCGCGCAGGTGCCGTACGAGTCGGCGTGACCCCTTCACCGGCGTGTAGGTGTCGTGGGTGCCGTGGATGATCGCCACCGGCGGGGCGCCGGAGGCCGCGTGGCGCACGGGGTCGGAGACGTCCCGGGTCTCGAGGCCCAGGCGACCGTAGTAGCCGTACAACCCGATCGCGCCGGCGACCGTGGTGTCGGCGTCCTCGAATCCCGGCTGGAAGCGGGGATCTCCCCCGGTCAGGGCGGTCATCATCGCGAGGTGTGCCCCGGCCGAACTGCCCGCCACCACGATCGGCGCGTCGGCCCTGATCCCGTGCGTCGGGCCCTCGGTGCGGATCCACCGCAGGAGCCGCTTGACGTCGACCAGGTGCTGCGGGAACCCCGATTCCGGGGTCGGCGAGAGGTGGTAGGTGGTGCTGATCGCCGCCCACCCGCGCGCGGCGTGGTCGAACAGCATCGCCCGCGACTCCCGGCTCGGGCCGCCCGCCCGGAAGTGCCCACCGTGGATGTGGACGAGCACACCGCGGACGTCGCCGGCGCCACTGCCGCTGATGTCGCTGCTGCCGCCGCTGGCGTTGCCACCGCCGGCCCGCGACGA
>NZ_JAALDN010000346.1 GCF_014144855.1 Dietzia maris
GGGCGCCGTAGGAGGGGGCGACGACCGAGGGGGCCGCGGGGGTCAGGTCAGTCGGGCGAAGTTCTGGGTGGAGTACAGCTTCCGGCTGTCGGCGACCTCCACGCCCACACCGAGGTGGGTGTGCACCGGGTTGAGTAGGTTGAGGCGGTGCGGAAGCGAGTTCATCCACTGCTGGACGAGCGCCTCGCCCGAGGCGCCGCACCAGTTCTGCAGCACGTTCTCGCCGTAACTGGTCCACTTGCCGTCGCTGAGCGGCGTTCCGTCGTACGTTGCCGCCATCAGGGCCTTGATCTGCGGATTGTGCGTCATGGTGTCCACGCTGGCCATCTGTTCGCTCCAGTCCTGGGCGATCCGGTCCAGGCTGGCGAGGCGCGTGACGGGGTTGAGGCCGCGGGAGACGCGCTCGCGGTTGGTGTACTCGTGGATGTCCGCGATCACCTGCTCGGTCTCCGCCGGGGTCGCCTGCTCACAGGGGGCGGGCGCGCCCACGGTGAACTGGAGCGACTGGGCGGCGGTGACGGGGGCGGCCAGGGCGAGGAAGGTGGCGGCAGCGGCGGCGACGGCGCCGATGCGCCGCCTGACGATGGTTCGCATTGAGGGGATTCCTGAGGGGTTGGGGGAACGTCGGGGGAGGACATGTGACCGAGGGAAGCCACGAATCTGAGGATAAGGTCAGTTCTTCGAGATCGCCGCATTATCGACCCCCGCGACACAATTTTGTGCACCCTCAAAACTGCAGGTCAGGCGCCCAGGTTGCTGACTCGTCACACAGACGTTCGTCCAGTAAGGCGTGCGACGCCTCCGGATCGATGTTCGGGCGTGCCCCTGATCGGCCCGCATCGCCACGCCGGTCCGGACGCCCCGGTGAGCGAAAATTCCTCTACGGCGGGGTCGGGCGACCGGATACCGGGCAGAATCAGCCCCCATGGGCCACAGTCACTCTCACCTCCTCAGTCCCCTCGCCGTCGGGCATCTCACCCTGCGCAACCGCGTGATCATGGGGTCCATGCACACAGGGTTGGAGGACCGCTCGAAGCACCTGCCCGAGCTCACCGCCTACTTCGCCGAGAGGGCGCGCGGCGGGGCCGCCCTCATGGTCACCGGCGGGTACTCGCCCAACGTGGAGGGGTGGCTGCTGCCGGCCGGGTCGATGATGGCCTCGCGCCGGATGGCCGACAAGCACCGCGGCCTCACCGACGCCGTCCATGCCGAAGGCGCCCACATCCTCCTGCAGGTCCTCCACGCCGGCCGCTACGGATACCAGCCGTTCGTCCGCTCGGCCGCGTCGACCAAGTCGCCGATCAGCATGTTCAGAGCGCGCGCCCTGAGCGCCCGGGGTGTCGAGCGGACGATCGACGACTGGGTCCGGGCCGCCCGCCTGGCCCGGCGCGCGGGGTATGACGGCATCGAGATCATGGGCTCGGAGGGCTACCTCATCAACCAGTTCCTCGCCGCCCGGACCAACGGCCGCACCGACTCGTGGGGCGGCACCGCGAGCAGGCGGATGCGGTTCGGAGAGGAGATCGTGCGCCGCGTCCGCGCCGAGGTGGGCCGCGACTTCCTGCTGCAGTACCGGATCAGCCTGCTCGACCTGGTCGACGGCGGCCAGTCGTGGGAGGAGACCGCCGAACTCGCGCAGCGCCTCGAGGCCGTTGGTGTCGACGTGTTCAACACCGGCATCGGCTGGCACGAGTCCCGCATCCCCACCATCGTCACCTCCGTGCCGCGGGCCGCGTTCGTCGACCTCACGGCCCGGCTCAAGCAGACCGTCGGTGTCCCGGTGATCGCGTCCAACCGCATCAACACCCCGGACATCGCGGAGCAGATCATCGCCCGCGGTCAGGCGGACCTGGTGTCCATGGCGCGGCCGCTCCTGGCGGACCCGGCGTTCGCCGCCAAGGTCGCCGAGGGGCGGGCCGACGAGATCAACATCTGCATCGCCTGCAACCAGGCCTGCCTCGATCACACCTTCGCCAACAAGCGTGCCTCCTGCCTGGTCAATCCGCGCGCCGGCCGCGAAACCGAGCTCCTGCTCACCGTGGCCCCCACCCGGCGTCGGGTGGCGGTGGTCGGCGCGGGACCCGCGGGGCTGGCGTGCGCCGAGGCCGCCGCGTCCCGCGGACTCGCGGTGGAGGTCTTCGAGGCGGAGGACGAGCTCGGCGGGCAGTTCCGCTACGCGATGCGCGTGCCGGGCAAGGAGGAGTTCGCGGCGTCGATCGCCTACTTCAGCCGACGCCTGGACGTCCTCGGCGTGCCGG
>NZ_JAALDN010000347.1 GCF_014144855.1 Dietzia maris
GCGAGATCACGATCCCCGGCGCCGACCACCCCATGGTCATGACCTATCCCGAGCTGCTCACCGGCGCGCGGACCCCCGGCCGCCGGGTCGCGGTGATCGGTGCCGGTGGCATCGGCGTGGACGTCTCGCAGTTCCTGCTGGCCGGCGGGCCCGGGATCGCCGTCGACGGCCGCGAACCGAGCGGCCACTCCACGGATGTGGAGGCGTGGCGGCGCCACTGGGGCGTGACCGATCCGGCGCTCGAGCGCGCGGGACTGGGCACGGCCGTGCACGCCGAGCCGGCCCACGAGGTGCACCTGCTCCAGCGCAAGACCTCCCGCATCGGCCGGGGCCTGGGCAAGACCACCGGCTGGGTGCACCGCGCCGAGCTCGAGGCCGGCGGCGTGCGGAAGCACACCGGGGTGACCTACGTGAAGGTCGACGACGACGGGCTGCACATCCTCGACGCCGACGGCCGTCCGCAGCTCGTGCGTGTGGACTCGGTCGTGGTGTGCGCGGGCCAGGAATCGGTGCGCGACCTGGTGGGGGTGGCCGATCAGCTGGGCGGCGGGGTGAACGGACGGGTCCACGTGATCGGCGGCGCGGACGTGGCCGCCGAACTCGACGCCAAGCGCGCGATCAAGCAGGGAGTGGAGCTCGCGGCAGCCCTCTAGGACCCGCAGCGCACCTCGCGGCGGCGGTCGACGATGCTGAACGCCAACGCGCCCGCGGCCAGCGCGGCGATCAGCCCGAGCGCCACCCGGAACGCGAGCAGCCAGTCGTCCTGGGTCTCGACGATCCAGAACAACACGCCCGGCACCATCGCCGTGCCCACCGCGGTGCCCATGCGCTGGCCCAGCGAGATGATGCTGCCGGCGACCCCGCCGTACTCGGGGTCCACCGCGCGCAGGGTGAGCGTCTGGTTGGGGGAGATGGTCATGCCCTGCGCGGTGCCCATCATCGCGGCGGGGACCATGAAGATCAGGTAGCGCACCGCCCCGGACTCCACGACGCCCGCGAGCAGGATGAACGTCAGCAGCGCGGTGATGGTGAGGCAGAAACCGCCGATGACCATCCGCCGCCCGAGTCGGAGCACGAACCGTCCCGCGACCTGGGCCGAGATGGCGGCGAGGACCGAGGCGGGCAGGCTGATGAACGCCGAGTCGATGGGCGCGTAGCCCAGGTGGAACTGCAGGTACATCGGCATGACGATCCACAGGCTCGTGCCGCCCACGAAGTAGATCGACACGATGATCATGCCGTTGCGGAACGCCGCGTCGCG
>NZ_JAALDN010000348.1 GCF_014144855.1 Dietzia maris
GTCGCGCGGCGAGGCCGGGATCAGCGCGGGGCTCTGCTTGGGCTTGCCGTTCTCGTCCTTGCCGACGCCCACGCCGGTGGCGATCACGTCCAGCCGGGCGGCCCCGACGGCGCGGAACCCCGGCGGCTCGTGCAGCGTGATGCCACGGACGCGTCGGCCGTCGAACGTCGCGTGCCGGCCCACGACCAGGCCTCGGCGAAGTTCGAGCGACCCGTCGCGGTGACGCTCGAGGCGCATGCCCCACCAGTTCTCCACGAACAGCACCGTGGCGGCGACTGTCCCGATGGCCAGGGTCAGGGCCACCACGCCGATGGCGAGGACGGGCAACGGCAGCCCGCCGACGCGGTCCCAGACCCACTCCAGCACCGCCGGCACCGCGTTGAACCAGTCGGCCACCTGGAGCACGATGCCGAAGCCCACCAGGCCGAACACCGGCGTCATGAGGCTGGCCGGGGCGTAGCGGACCCACCGGGGATCGAGGCGGGCGAGTTCGTGGGTGCCGGCGCCGGCGCGGTCGGCCAGTATTCGGCGGCGCAGGTCCTCGGCCTCGGAGCGGTCGAGGGCGGCCAGCGTCATCCTCGAACCGTCGGTCTCCCCGCTGGCCAGCTTGAGCGTGGCGATCCCGAGGCGACGCTGGACGACGTCGGCGGTGATCTCCACGTTGCGGACCCGGTGCGTCGAGAGCGTCGAGGTAGTGCTCGACAGGAAGCGGACCCGGCGCTCGATCCGGTGTGCGTCCACGCGGTAGCGGGTCACCGTCAGTCGGGCGGACTCGGCGATCGCGGTGGCGACGGTCCCCGCGACCGCCCCGCCCACCGTCCAGAGGAGCACCCACCCGATGGCGAGGCCGCCCACCAGCATGCCGATCGCCGCCGGCACCGCCGCGGCGACGAGCGCGGCGGCGACTACCACGGTCGTGGAGGTGATCGTCCGACGGTCCAGCGGACGCCAGTCGTCGTGGTCCGCGCCGGCGGGGCGGAGCGGGCCGTCTGGACCGGCCGGGCCGGTCATGTGGCGTCCCGCTGGTCGTCCTCGGCGAGGAGGGTGAGGCGGTCGGCCATCTCCTCGGCCTGCGTGGCGTCGAGGGCGCTGATGCGGACCGCTCCCTTCGACGACGCGGTGGTGACCACGACGGTGGCGAGGCCGAACTGTCGCTGCAGCGGGCCGCGGGTCTTGTCGACGGTCTGGACGCGCGACAGGGGAGCCGCCCGCCACTCCTCCCAGAACAGTCCACTACGGCTGTAGACGGCGGTGTCGGTGGCCTCCCAGCGGTGGATCGCCCACCGGACCCGGGGCACGACCACCAACGCGGCCACGGTCAGCACTGCCCACCCGGCGGTGGCGAGGAGCATCCACGGGCCCAGGAGAAGCGTCGACGCCGCCAGGACGAGCAGCGGGCCGACCATCCACAGGGCGACCTGCGCCGCCCACCACCGCCAGCACCGGGGATCGACCCGTTCCCGAGGCGGACGGAGGCCGAGTCGAGTCCCGAGTTGAGTCTCATTCACGGGTCCAGACTAGGGGTGTTGTGGAAGGCTCGGGAGCATGGGACTCCTCCGGCGATACCGGGCGACCGGCGCAGACCTGCCCTTCGGAGATCCGCTCCGCGCACACGGCGTGGCCATGGAGGGGTACTTCCTCCGCGTCACCGACCGTGAGCGCGGGCGCGTGGTGATCGCCCTCATCGGGGTCAACCGGGGACCCGACGGGCACTGGGCGACCCTCGGCCTCGCGTCCGACGAGGCGCCCATCCCGATCGAGGCCGGTGGATCGCGCCGGGACGGAGACGGGGGCTCTTCGTTGTCGTCGTCTTTCTCCTCGTCGTCATCGTCGTCGTCCACCCTGCGCCTCATGGCCGCGCCCGACGGCTGGGCTGATCCGGACCGCATCGGCGCGCGCTCCGGCGACCTGTTCGAGTACCGACCCGACGGGGTCCGCGTGGACATGGGCGACGGCGCGCGCCTCCACGTGGACATCACCGACCCGGTGCAGTGGCCGCACTCCGCCGTCGGCGGCTCGAGCATCTTCCAGTCCGTCTCCGCGCTCAACCAGTACTGGCACCCCTGGCTGCTCGGCGGCCGGGCCCGCGGGTGGGCCGAACTCGACGGCGAGCACTGGGAGTTCGACGGCGCCGAGGTGTACGGCGAGAAGAACTGGGGGGCCGAGGGCTTCCCCGAGTCGTGGTGGTGGGGGCAGGCGCAGGCGTTCTCCGAGCCGAACACGTGCGTGGCGTTCGCCGGCGGGCAGATCCACTCGGGGCCGCTGCGCACCGAGGTGACGGCGGTCGTCGTGCGCCTGCCCGGCGGGAAGGTCATCCGGCTGGGCAACCCGGTCGTCTCGCCGGTCCGAGCCGACGTGACCGACGAGCGGTGGGAGTTCGAGGGACGCGGCTACGGCTGGCAGGTGCGGATCAGCGGGCGTTCGCCCCTGGACCGTGCGCACGTGCTGCCGGTCCCGCTCCCGTCGGAGAAGCGGAACTCCGCCGGGTCGATCGAGCACCTGGCCGGGGAGCTCGAGGTGGAGGTCCGCCGGCACGGTCGGCTCGTGTGGTCGGACCGCAGCGCCCTGGCCGCGCTCGAACACGGTGGGCTCGACCGCGCAGAGGCTGAACTTCGGCGGCGTGGTGTTCCGGAGGGGGAGACGGGCGCGCCGCCGATGTAGCGATCGGGCCCCGGCGGTCCGCGCCGGGGCCTGACCACCGCGGTCAGCCGCGGCCCGTCAGCTCGTCGGGGTGGCCCTGCGCAGGACCAGGTACCCGAGGACGGCGGCCACCACAGCCACCCCGAAGAAGTACGCCGACCCGGTCAGCGCCGTCTGCGCGAGGAACCACTGCCCGATTCCGGCCCAGCCTGCGTTCTGTCCGAGGATCAGGACGACCGCGCCGATGGCCGCCAGCAGCGCAACCATGAGAGTCCAGAAGCCCAGGACCGACACCCGCCGAAACACGCCGGCGAACAGGAACGCCAGGACCATCACCGCGAAGGCGAGGGCGGCCGCCAACACTCCCGCCCCGAACAGGCCGTGGCTACTCGTCATGAACGGGGTGTCGAACTGGTAGGCGTGGATGCCGAAGCCGTCGGTGACCCGCTCGACCCACGCCGCGAGGGCGTACGCCGTTCCGAAGCCTGCCGAGACCGCCGCGAACGCCAGGTAGGCGCCCACGACGAAGGTCCGTCGACTGAAGCTGAGCGCCATGGCGAACGGCAACGTCTGGGTGACCGTGTAGGCGGCCATGAAGCCGAGTGTCCACACCGCGGCCTGGGAGGCGCCGCCGTACATCGGCTCCTCGGCGGCGACGCGGCCGTCGGCGAGGGCATCGATCCAGAAGGTGATCCCGATCGCCACCGCCCAGACCAGCAGGAACACCGCGGTGGGGACGATGAGCAGGTTGCTGGGCACGACGAACTGCAGACGGAACGCCGCCGGGATCCGGGCGGCCCACGCAGTCGATGGGTTCCGCTCGGTGACGGGGCCGTCGAGGCTGGTGGTGGTGGCGTTCATGAGGCGACCTCCGAATTCGATCCGGTCAGCTGTGCTGCCGAGGCGGCGTCGGGGAGCGGGTGGTCGGGTCCCGTCCCGGACGTCAGGTGGACGATGAGCTGCTGCAGGGACACCGGGACGACCTCGACCCCGCTGGTGCGGGCCCGCCGCAGTTCGTGGTCTCTTCCAGGGCGCCCAGCACCGTTGTCCTGGCCATGCGACCGAGTGACTCGGTGTGCAGAACCTGGCGGAAGTCGGTCAGCTGACGGACGACCTCCGCCGCGCCGATCAGCGTCACGGCGCGACCACGCAGGTCCTCGACGGGCTCGTCGAGCAGGACCCGGCCCTGATCGAGCAGCACGACGTTCTCGATCAGGTGCGCGAGCTCGTCGATGAGATGGGAGGACAGGACGATGGTCCGTGGCTGCTCGGCATAGTCCTCGAGCAGCCGGTCGTAGAACAGCTGGCGCGCGACGGCGTCCAGACCCATGTAGGGCTCGTCGAAAAAGGTCACGTCGGCGCGGGAGGCGATGCCGATGATCACGGCCACAGCGGACCGCTGACCGCGCGACATCTTCTTGATCCGCGTCCTGCCCGGCACCTGGAAGTCCCGCGCCAGTCGGTCGGCCAGGTCGTGGTCCCAGTTGGGGAAGGCCATGGCGGCCGCCGCGAACGCGTGGCGGGCCAGGGAATCCTCGATGTACTTCTGGTCCTCCCGGACGAAGCAGATGCGGGACAGGACTCGCTCGTTCTCGTGTGGGGACTCGCCGAACACGGCGACCTCGCCGCTGTCGGGCCAGTCCTGACCGGAGACGATCGACATCAACGAGGTCTTGCCGACGCCGTTGCGGCCCAGCAGGCCGTGGATGACTCCGGCCTCGAACGAGACGGTCACCGCGTCGAGTGCAGTCGTCGACTTGTGTGTGCGTGTGAGCTCTCTGATCTCGATGGCGCTGCTCATTCCGCTTTCTCCTTCACCTGGCTGTGGTTCATGTGGGTGCGGATCAGGCCCACCACGTCCTCCGGGCTCAATCCGATCGCGCGGGCTTCGTCGAGCATCGGGGCGATGTAGTCGTCCGCGAACCGCTGCTGTCGCTCCGCACGAAGGAGCTCTCTCGCTCCGTCGGCGACGAACATCCCGAGCCCGCGGCGTTTGACGAGGATGCCGCGGTCCACGAGGAGGTTGATCCCCTTGGCGGCCGTGGCCGGGTTGATGCGGTGGAAGCTCGCGAGTTCGTTGGTCGACGGGGCGCGCTCGCCCTCTGCGAGGGAGCCCTCGAGGACCGCGGCCTCGACCTGGAGCGCTATCTGAACGAAGAGCGGTCTGCCATCGTCCACGGGCGTCGCCCCCTCAGGTTAGCTGGTTAGTTACTCAAGTAGTGAACCATTTGAGCGAAGGGGCGGCAAGGGTCGAGGTAGGGCGATGTGCGGGGGTGCGAGAGGCGTGGGCCGTGGCGGCCCGGCGTCAGATCTTGCGCAGGCGCAGCCGCTGGATGGAGTGGTCCGAGTTCTTACGCAGCACCAGCGTCGCGCGCGGCCGGGTGGGCAGGATGTTCTCCACCAGGTTCGGACGGTTGATCGACGTCCAGATCTCGCGGGCGGCGAGCCGGGCCGCCTTGTCGGACAGGTCGGCGTAATGCGCGAAGTGCGAGTTGGGGTTGGAGAACGACGTGCTGCGCAGTTCGAGGAAGCGCTCGACGTACCACTGTTCGATGTCCTCGATCCGGGCGTCGACATAGAGCGAGAAGTCGAACAGGTCCGAGACCATGAGGCGCGGCCCGGTCTGCAGGACGTTGAGGCCCTCCACGATGAGGATGTCCGGACGGCGGACCTCGATGAACTCGTCGGGCACGATGTCGTACTTGGTGTGCGAGTACACCGGCGCGCGCACGACCGGGGCGCCGGACTTGACCTCGGTGACGAACCGCAGCAGGGCCCGCCGGTCGTACGACTCCGGGTAGCCCTTACGGTGCATCAGACCGCGCCGCTGGAGTTCGCGGTTGGGGTGGAGGAAGCCGTCGGTGGTGATGAGGTCCACCCGGGGGTGGGAGTCCCAGCGGGTGAGCAGCGCGCGCAGCACGCGGGCGGAGGTGGACTTGCCGACCGCCACGGACCCGGCGACGCCGATCACGAACGGCATGGGGGCGTCCACGGTCTCGCCGAGGAACAGGTTGGTCGACTGGAACAGTCGCTGCCGGGCGGATACCTGCAGGTGGATGAGCCGGCTCAGCGGCAGGTAGATCTCTGCGATCTCGTCGAGGTCGAGGTGTTCGCCCAGGCCGCGGAGGCCCTCGAGGTCTTGTTCGGTGAGCACCATGGGCATCGCACGCCGCAGGCGCCGCCAGCTTCGACGGTCGAACTCGACGTACGGCGTGTAGTCGCCGGCTTGTCTGCTCACGGTTCCCGATTGTGGCAGGTGGCCACGGGGGAGAGGGTGTCAGGGTGGCGTGGCACTAGACTGACGACGACGACGACGAGACGAGCCGTGGCCCCACACGATTCGTACGAAGTGCAAAGCCCACGTGCGAGGAGCAACGATGACCGACCCGAACACCGACGTGTTCACCGCCTCCCTGTCCGAGCTCGATCCGGAGGTCGCCGAGGCGATGGCCGGCGAGCTCGCCCGACAGCGAGACACGCTCGAGATGATCGCGTCGGAGAACTTCGTGCCGCGCTCGGTCCTGCAGGCGCAGGGCTCGGTGCTCACGAACAAGTACGCCGAGGGCTACCCGGGTCGCCGCTACTACGGCGGTTGTGAGCACGTGGACGTGGTGGAGAACCTCGCCCGCCACCGCGCCAAGGAGGTCTTCGGCGCCAAGTACGCGAACGTCCAGCCCCACGCCGGCGCCCAGGCCAACGCCGCGGTGCTCATGGCGCTCGCGAAGCCGGGGTCCAAGATCATGGGCCTGTCGCTCGCCCACGGCGGGCACCTCACGCACGGCATGAAGCTCAACTTCTCCGGCCAGCTCTACGAGGTCGCCGCCTATGAGGTGGATCCGGAGACCATGCAGGTCAACATGGACGCCGTCCGGGAGATGGCGCTGGCGGAGAAGCCGGATGTCATCATCGCCGGCTGGTCGGCCTACCCGCGGACCCTGGACTTCGCGGCGTTCCGCGAGATCGCCGACGAGGTCGGCGCCAAGCTGTGGGTGGACATGGCCCACTTCGCCGGACTGGTCGCCGCCGGCCTGCACCCGAGCCCCGTCCCGCACGCCGACGTCGTCTCCACGACCGTCCACAAGACGCTCGGCGGGCCGCGCTCCGGCATGATCCTCACCAATGACCTCGAGCTGTTCAAGAAGCTCAATTCGTCGGTGTTCCCGGGCCAGCAGGGCGGACCGCTCATGCACGCGATCGCCGCCAAGGCCACCGCCATGAAGATCGCCGGGACCGAGCAGTTCCGCGAGCGTCAGCAGCGCACGATCGAGGGTGCCCAGATCCTCGCCGAGCGGCTCACCGCGCAGGATTGCAGGGACGCCGGCGTCTCCGTCCTCACCGGCGGCACGGACGTGCACCTCGTCCTGGTGGACCTGCGTGACTCCGAGCTCGACGGCCAGCAGGCCGAGGACCTCCTCCACGAGGTGGGCATCACGGTGAACCGCAACGCGGTGCCGTTCGACCCGCGTCCGCCGATGGTGACCTCCGGCCTGCGCATCGGCACGCCCGCCCTGGCCACCCGCGGGTTCGAGGCCGAAGACTTCCGTGAAGTCGCGGACATCATCGGCACAGCGCTGGCCGGGGGCTCGGGCGCGGACGTCACCGCCCTGCGCGAGCGCGTGTCCGCGCTGGCCGCGTCGAAGCCGCTGTACGAGGGTCTCGAGGACTGGAAGATCCTGGGCTGAGGCGGGTCGAGAAAACGACAGGCGGGGGCCGATGACCGACGAGAACACGGGCAACGGCCCCCGTCTACGTGTTGGCTACGTCCCCGGTGTCCAGCCGGACAAGTGGCTCGCGCGGTGGCGCGAGCGCAATCCACGCGTGCCGATCTCGGCCCGACGCACCGGTGACCCGCGGGCGGAGCTCGCGGACTCCGCCGGCGACGACGGCTTCGACGTGATCTTCCTCCGTGAGCCCGACGACGCCCCGCGCTCGGCGCCGGCCGGACTGCTCCGGGTCCCGCTGTACACCGAGACGATGGCCGTGCTCGCCGAGAAGGACCACGAGCTCGCCGCCTTCGACTCGCTGGGGATCGCTGACCTCGAGGGGGAGCGGTGGGTCGAGTCGGTGAATCCGATCACGGCGACGCCCGACGAGGTGTCCGCCGCGGTGGACCTCGTCGCCGCCGGCGTGGGGCTGCTCGTTCTGCCGGCGCCGTACGCGCGGGCGCTGAGTCGGCGCGACGTGGTGGCGCGGCCCGTCGACG
>NZ_JAALDN010000034.1 GCF_014144855.1 Dietzia maris
CCGAGGTGCGCCGTCGCCGGCGTGAGGCGGGCACCGGGTCGACCGAGGTGCTGGTGCGCGGTCGCCTCGCCGAGCGCGTCGTGGACGCCTGCGACCGGGCCCGACTGCTGTCCTTCGTGGTCCCCGCGATCTCACCGGTCGAGGCGGCGTGGCGCCTGTACGCGACCGCGTGACCGGGTCGCGTGACCGGACCGCGCGGGCGGCCCGGACACGAGCGGGACGGACGAGTTTTTACCGATCCTGCGGAACCGAACCGCCCCACGGGCGCGTCGAACACTGTGACGGACCCAGAAGGGGATTCCGCACCGACCACAGTGGAGGACGAGATGACCGGGTTCAACACCCACATCGGGACCATGGACACCGCGGCCAGGAGGGTCGACGACGTGAACCTGGAGATCGACCGCCTGCTCGGCACCGTGCGGGACTCGGTGTCCCAACTCGGCGGCTCGGTGTGGAGGGGCGCCGCGCAGGCCCGCTTCACCCAGATCATGACCGAATGGCAGCAGCAGAGCACCAAGCTCAACACCGCGCTGGCGGGGATCTCGGAGACGATGCGCACCAACAGCACATCGTTCGACGCAGCGGACCAGGATTCGGCCGCGCTCATCAACCGCGCCGGCGCCGCCGGGCCTCTCAACCTCTGACCACCAGCACCGCCAGCACCGCCAGCACCGGAAGGGTACCCCCATGACCTCAGGACAGATCACCTACAACCACGGCCCGATCGAGGCACTCGTCGGCCAGGTCACGCAGGCCTCGGTCAACCTGCGCACCACTCTCGACGATCTCAAGGCCTACCTCGCACCGCTGGTCGCCGAGTGGGAGGGCGACGCCGCCGTCGCCTACCAGGCGCACCAGAACGACTGGGATCAGGCCGCGGCCGCGCTCCAGTCGATGCTCGCCGAGATCTCCCGCGCCGCCGGCCAGGGCAATCAGGGTATGGCCGACGCCGATCGTCGCGCCGCCCAGGGCTGGGGCTGAACCGGCTCGACGGGCACCCCGACCCCGCCGACGTCCCGCGACGACGGCGGGGTCGTGGCGTGTCGACCGGATGCGTCCGGCCCGCGGGCGTCCTACCGTCGCGGCACGACCCGGGAACGATCCCGGTGAACGCCACGTGGAGAACGCCACACGAAGGGGGACCGCATGTACGTCACGCACGATCCGTCGACCGGCCGGACCGACCGCGAGTACGAGCAGACCGAGGACGTCGACGCCATCCTGAGCACCGTCACCGAGGGGTTCACCGCCTGGCGCGCGACGGAGGTGTCCGAGCGGGCACGGATCCTCCTGGCGATCGCCGACGCCTTCGAGGAGCACCAAGAGGAGCTCGGCAAGGCGATCACCACCGAGATGGGCAAGCTCCCCGCGCAGGCCCGCGGCGAGGTGGCCCTCGCGGCGTCGATCTACCGCTGGTACGGCGAGCACGGTCCCGCGCTGCTCGAGTCCGACACCCTCGATGTGCCGGACGCCCGCCTCAACCGGGTGACCTACGAGCCGGTCGGCCCGCTGGTCGGCATCATGCCGTGGAACTACCCCTACTACCAGGTGGCCCGGTTCGCGGCGCCCAACCTGCTGCTGGGCAACACCATCGTGCTCAAGCACGCGAGCATCTGCGCCCGCTCGTCGGCGGCGATCGAGAAGGTCCAGCGCGGAGCCGGCCTCCCCGAGGACGCCTACGTCAACGTGTACGCCTCCAGTGACACGGTGGCCGAGATGATCGCCGACCCCAGGATCAAGGGCGTCTCCCTCACCGGCAGCGAGGGCGCCGGCGCCGCGGTGGCCACCGTCGCCGCGAAGAACCTCAAGCCCAGCGTCCTGGAGCTCGGCGGCTCGGACCCGCTCGTCGTCCTGGACGCCGACGACCTCGACGAACTGGTCGAGACCGTGGGCCGGGCGCGGCTGTCGAACTGCGGGCAGGCCTGCAACTCGCCCAAGCGGATCTTCGTGCCCGCGCAGATGAAGGACGACTTCGTCGGGCGGCTGAAGAACCTCTACGAGGAACTGGCCGTCGGGCCCGCCGCCGACGAGGGCACCGAGCTGGGCCCGCTGTCCTCCGAGGACGCGCGCGACGGCGTGGTCGAGCAGGTCCAGCGCGCCGCGGAGCAGGGGGCGACGCTCGTCACGGGCGGCGCGGCGATCGATCGCCCCGGCGCATTCATGCAGCCCGCCGTCCTCACCGACATCACCCCGGAGATGGACGCCTACCGCGAGGAGATCTTCGGCCCCGTCGCCATGGTGTACGGCTACGACTCCGTCGACGAGGCCGTGCGGATCGCCAACGACACCCCGTTCGGTCTGTCCGGCTCGGTGTGGGGAACCGACGTCGACCGCGCCTCCGAGGTGGCCGAGCGGCTCGAGGTGGGGATGGCCTACGTCAACGAACACGGCACGACGATGCCCGGCCTGCCGTTCGGCGGCGTCAAGCGTTCGGGCTACGGCCGCGAGCTCGGCCGCTGGGGACTGACCGAGTTCGCCAACGTCCGGCTCCAGCGGGTGCACTGACCCGGCAACACGCCCACCCCGCGAACGACGACAGGGCCCCGGCTGCACAACGCAGCCGGGGCCCTGTTCGCGCGCGAGGTCGCGTCAGCGAGCCCCGGCGTACGCCTGCGCGAGTCGCGCGATCTTCTGGGCCCGGGCCAGGCGCGGCAGGTCGGCGCCGTCGCGGGCGCGCTCACCGCCGGGACCGAGCTCATCGATCACGGACTCGGCCCACGAGACGTCGGCCGCGGAGGGGGAGAGAACCTCGTTGATGTAGGGCGCCTGGTCCACGCGGAGGCACAGCTTGCCGGTCATGCCCATCTCGACCGCGTGCTCGGCGGCGTCCTTGAGGACCTGCGTGTCATTGGAGATGGTCGGCCCGTCGATGGGCGGGGCCACGCGCGCGATCCGGCTGGCCACCACGAACTGCGAGCGCGTGTACGCCAGTGCGATCTGCGACGACCCGATGCCCGTGTCGCGACGGAAGTCACCGACGCCGAACGCCAGCCGCACCACCTGCTCGGACTTGGCGATCTCGGCGGCCTGGGCGAGACCGTCGGCCGACTCCACCAGCGCGACGATCGGGGTGTTCTCGGCCAGACGCGCGGCAGTGAGGGAGACGTGCTCGGCGTTCTCGGTCTTGGCCAGCATCACGCCGTCCAGCCCGGGGCAGTGCCCGAGCGCCATGAGGTCCTTCTCCCATTCGGGGGACCGGACGTCGTTGATGCGGATCCACGCGTGGTTCCCGGCCTCGAGCCACTGACGGACCTCACGACGGGCCCGTTCCTTCTCGGACTGCCGACACCCGTCTTCCACGTCGAGGACCACCACGTCCATCTCCGAGTTGACGGCGGCGTCGAAGCGCTCGGACTTGTCCGCGGGCAGCAGCAGCCACGAACGGGCGATGGTCGGTGGGATGGTCGACATGGGGCTCATGGGTTCCGGTCATCCTTTGGTCGTGAGGCGGCGACGATCGCGCTGGCAACCTCCCCACGATACGTCGGGCGCCCCCGGCGGGCGCATGCGGGAACGACTCTCACATCGCGGGTGCGGTGACCAGCTGGATCAGGTTGCCGCAGGTGTCGTCGAGGACCAGTGCCCACACCGGGCCCATCTCGGTGGGGGGTTGCACGATCCGGGCGCCCCGCTCCTTCAGTTCGTCGTGGGCCCGGTGGATGTCGTCCACCTCGAACTGCGCGGCCGGGATGCCGTCGGCGTGCAGGGCGGTGGCGTACGCGCGCGCCGCCGGGTGCTGGTCGGGCTCGAGCAGCAGCTGCGTGCCACCCGGGTCGCCCGGGTCCACCACCGTCAGCCAGCGGAAGTCCCCGGCCGGGAGATCGTGCTTGATCACGAAGCCCAGGACCTCTGTGTAGAAGGCCAGTGCGCGGGTCTGGTCGTCGACGTGGACGGAGGTCACTGTGATGCGCGGCATACTCCCCACGGTAGGTCGGCAGGCGTCCGTCGGCATCCGCTCCGGGGCCCGCCGGAGCCCATTGCTGACAGGAACTGTCCGCAAAGCGAGCGGTGAGTGTTGACTCGGACGCGGGCGGGGGACACCCTTTCTAGGTGAGCACCCGATCCTCCTCCGCGCCTGCGATAGAAGCAGAGCACCTCGTGAAGCGCTTCGGTGATTTCACCGCCGTGGACGACATCTCGTTCACGGTCCCCACCGGAACCGTCCTCGGGCTGCTCGGCCCCAACGGCTCCGGCAAGACGACCACCATCCGGATGATGACCACGCTGAGCCCGCCGACCTCGGGAACCGCCCGGGTCGCCGGGCACGATGTGCTGCGTGAGCCGGCGCAGGTCCGCAAGGCGATGGGGCTGACGGCCCAGTCGGCGACGGTGGACGAGTTGCTCACCGGGCGCGAGAACCTCCGCCTCATCGGCGACCTCTACGGCCTGCCCAAGAGGGCGGTCAAGGCGCGCGCGGACGAACTGCTCGAGAAGTTCTCCCTGGCCGACGCCGCCACCAGGGTCGCGAAGAGCTACTCCGGCGGAATGCGGCGTCGGCTCGACCTCGCGGCGAGCCTCGTCGCCGCCCCGCCCGTGTTGTTCCTGGACGAGCCGACCACGGGGCTCGACCCGCGGTCGCGCAATGAACTATGGGACGTCCTGCGGGGCCTCGTGCGGGACGGCACGACGTTGCTGCTGACCACGCAGTACCTCGACGAGGCCGACCAGCTGGCCGACCGGGTGATCGTCATCGACCACGGCAGCGTCATCGCCGACGGGACGCCGTTGCAGCTCAAGGACCGTTCGGGCGCGGCGAGCCTGGTGGTCACGGTGTCCCGACCGGACGACGTGGACGAGGCCGCCCGCGTCCTGGCGGGGCGCATCGAGGATCTGCACGTCGACCGGGACGCGCGCCGTCTCACCGCGCCGTCGGAGGGGGTCTCGGCCCTGGCCGCGATCGCGGCGGACTTCACCGAGGCGGGTATCGAGCTCGACGACATCGGCCTGCAACGGCCGAGCCTCGACGACGTCTTCCTCTCCCTCACGGGCCGCAAAGCGGAGGACCCGCAGACCGACACCACCGATCAGGAGACCCGGGTATGAGCACCGTCGCCGACCCCGCCACCACGTCCCCCGAGCGGGAGCACTTCTCCGTCCCGGTCCGTCCCGACGGGCCCTCGTTCGGCCGGCAGATCTCCGCGCTGGTGCGCCGCAACCTCTTCCACATCAGGCGCCAGCCGGAGAACCTCGCCGACGTCACCATCCAGCCGGTGATGTTCGTCCTGCTGTTCGCGTTCGTCTTCGGCGGTGCGATCGCCGTGGCGGGCAGCGGGGACTACCGGGAGTGGCTGCTGCCGGGGATCATGGCGCAGACCATGGCGTTCTCGTCGTTCGTCGTGGCCTCCGGGCTGTGCAACGACCTCAACAAGGGGATCATCGACCGCTTCCGGACGCTGCCCATCCAGCGATCGTCGATCCTCATCGCGCGCAGTGCGTCCAGCCTCATCCACTCCTCGATCGGCGTGGTCGTCATGTCGCTGACGGGCCTCATCGTGGGGTGGAGGATCCGCAGCGGGCTCCTCGACGCGCTGCTGGGGTACCTCATCCTGCTGGGCTTCGGCTTCGTCATGATCTGGATCGGCATCGTCGTGGGCTCGAGGCTCAAGACGATCGAGGCGGTGAACGGCGTCATGTTCACCACGACGTTCCCCATCACGTTCGTCGCCAACACCTTCGCCCCGCCGGAGTCGATGCCCGTGTGGTTGCGGGCGATCGCGGAGTGGAACCCGCTCTCCTCGGTCGTGCAGGCGATGCGTGAGCTCTGGGGGAACGCTCCGGCGGTCGGTCCGGACGCCGCCCTGCCGTTGCAGCACCCGGTGCTGGCGTCACTGTTGTGGATCGTCGGCCTGACGGTGGTGATCGCCCCGATAGCGATCAAGGCCTTCGACGCCCGCACCCGCGATTAGCGCGCCGGTCAGCCCGCCGACGAGCCCGCCGACGGGAGAGCCGGTACCGTCTCAGCGCTTCTTCCCGGGCGAGACGCGGATGGTGATCGAGCCGGTGATGGGCTCGACCCCGGCGTCGTCGACGAAACGAAGTGGCACCTCGACGTCCTGTCCGCTGGTGAAAGTCGAGAAGTCCGGCATGTCCGTCCACTCGGCGGTGACGGTCATGCCGCCGGTCGACATGGCGGGGTAGCGCACGTTCATCCCGACGGGGATCCATCGGTGGGTGGTGGGAACCGTGGCCTCGGCGAGCATGCCCACGGCCATCTCGGCGAGGTTGCACGCCGCGATCACGTGGAAGGTGCCGATGTGGTTGCGGTTGCCCCACCAGCCGGGTCCGCGGACGACGCAGCGGCCCGGTCGGAGTTCGACGACGTGCGGGTACGCCGTGCGGAAGTACGGGGCCTTGAGGCTCACCGCCGCGCTGAACAGGCGGGAGCCGAACGGGAGCCGGGTGGCGGTCTTCCACAGCCGGTAGGTGGAGGTGTCGGCGTGGTGGGTGGGGGAGGTGTCGGAGTCGGTCACGACGACGAGGTTACCCGCCGGTAAGTTCAGCGCGGTCGCCCACTGGGCTCGAACGCGTCCTCTCGGGCGAGGATCTGTGTCCCGTGACGCAGGAGCTCGTGGAGGCGATCCTGGTCGGCTCCGGGCTCGGCCACCCACAGGCGGTAGGCCGACAGCCCGATCCCCAGCGCGGCGTGCGCGGTCGCGGCGGGCACGAGATCGTCCACCGCCTGGCCGAGCCTGGCGGCGACGAACCCGGCCACGGCCCGGCGCCAGTCGGCGTACACGAGGGTCGAGTGCGCCTGCAGTTCGTCCACGCCGAGCAGGAGGCGCATCCGTAGTCGGTGCGCCTCCGTCTGCTCGCGGGGGAACGTGTTGAACGCGATGAGTGCGTCGGCGAGGGCGTCGCGCAGTGGCGTCTGCTCGGGCACGTCGGCGAGGTACTCCAGCATGAGGTCGATCTGCTCGTCGAACTCGCCCCAGGCGATGGCGGCCTTGCCGGGGAAATAGCGGAACAGCGTGCGGCGGGAGATGTGCGCGGCCTCGGCGATCTGGTCGACGCTGGTCGCGTCGTAGCCCTGCCGGGCGAACAGGTCGAGGGCCACGTCGACGATGGAGGCGCGCGTGGTCGACGGCCGACGTCCCGGGGGCCGTGTCCCGGTTCCGGGCAGTTCCGGCATTCCCATGACACGAGAGCCTAGATGAGTGACCCTTGCCACTGGCACTAAGTGCCAATATGATGCAGATCTCACCGGAAACCGGTGGGATGTCGCCGGAGTGCCAGACGAGAGGACACGTCATGGAGAACACGCAGAACACCGAGGTCGTGCTGGAGGAGGCCCTCATCGAGGAGGTCTCCATCGACGGCATGTGTGGGGTCTACTGAGATGACCTCCGCAGCAGCGCCGGCCGACGCCGAGCAGTCAGCCGCCCCGGCGGAATTCGACCTCGACGCCGGCTGGCGCCTGCACCCCGGGGTGGCGCTCCGGCCCGAGCCGTTCGGGGCACTGCTCTACCACTTCCACACCCGCAAGCTCAGCTTCCTCAAGTCGCCGACCATCGTCGAGGTGGTCCGCACCCTCGCCGACCACCCCACTGCGCGCGCCGCCTGTGCCGCCGCCGGGGTGTCGATCGATGATCCGGCGACAGCGCGGCTGTACCTGCACGCGCTCGGCCAGCTCGCCGCCTCGCGCATGATCGAGGAGACCTCATGACCAGCATGCTCGACCGTCCCGTCCCGGCGCCCGTCGGCCGCCTCGTCGACCAGTTCGAGCGCGGGCTCGACGCGCCGATCTGCCTGACCTGGGAACTCACCTACGCCTGCAACCTCGCCTGCGTGCACTGCCTGAGCTCCTCCGGTCGCCGTGACCCGCGCGAGCTCAGCACCGAGCAGTGCAAGGCGATCATCGACGAGCTGCAGAAGATGCAGGTCTTCTACGTCAACATCGGCGGAGGCGAGCCCACGGTCCGCTCCGATTTCTGGGAGCTGGTCGACTACGCCACCAGCCACCAGGTGGGCGTGAAGTTCTCCACCAACGGTGTCCGTATCGACGAGAAGGTCGCCAGGCGCCTGGCCGCGAGCGACTACGTGGACGTCCAGATCTCCATCGACGGTGCGACCGCGGAGGTCAACGACGCGGTCCGCGGCCCGGGGTCCTTCGACATGGCCTGCCGTGCGCTGCAGAACCTCAAGGACGCCGGCTTCACCGACGCCAAGATCTCGGTGGTGGTGACGCGCGAGAACGTCACCCAGCTGGACGAGTTCAAGGCGCTGGCCGACAAGTACGACGCGACCCTGCGCATCACCCGCCTGCGCCCGTCGGGCCGCGGCGCCGACGTGTGGGACGACCTGCACCCGCTGCCCGAGCAGCAGAGGGACCTGTACGACTGGCTGGTCGCGAACGGCTCCGACGTGCTCACGGGTGACAGCTTCTTCCACCTGTCGGCGTTCGGTGAAGGCCAGGGCTCGCTTCCCGGGCTCAACCTGTGCGGTGCCGGCCGTGTGGTGTGCCTGATCGACCCGATCGGCGACGTCTACGCCTGTCCGTTCGCCATCCACGAGGAGTTCCTCGCCGGCAACGTCGTCGCCGACGGCGGGTTCGAGACGGTGTGGCAGACCTCGGAGTTGTTCCGTGAGCTGCGCGAGCCGCAGTCGGCCGGGGCGTGTGCGTCCTGCGACTTCTATGACAGTTGCCGGGGTGGCTGCATGGCGGCCAAGTTCTTCACCGGGCTGCCGATGGACGGCCCGGACCCCGAGTGCGTCCAGGGGTACGGAGAGGGACTGCTCGCGGCTGAGCGCAGCATCCCCGACCCGTCGCAGGACCACACCCGGCCCATGGGACTCGCGGCGCGTAAGCAGCCCACCGGCCCGGTGCCGCTGACCCTCGTCACGACACCACCGCGCCGGCCCACCAGCCTGTGCGACGAGTCCCCGATCTGAAACCGGCCCGCCCGGACGAACCCCGCTGGCCCGGACCAACCCCGCAAGACCGGACGAACCCCCTAGAAGGAGCACCCACCACCGTGTCCCGCCTGTCGAAGATCGCCGAGGCCAACCCCTGGCGCCAGAACCCGTGGTTCGAGTCGGTCGCGGAGGCCCAGCGCCGCGCGAAGAAGAAGCTGCCCAAGAGCGTGTACATGGCGCTCGTCGGCGGAAGCGAAGCGGGGGTGACCATCCGCGACAACATGGACGCCTTCACCGAGCTCGAGCCCAAGCCCCACGTGATCGGCGCCAAGCAGGACCGCGAGATGGCCACCACGGTGATGGGCCAGCCCATCAGCCTGCCGGTGATGATCTCGCCGACCGGCGTCCAGGCCGTCACGCCGGACGGCGAGGTGGACGTGGCCCGCGCCGCGGCCGCCCGCGGCACGGCGATGGGACTGAGCTCGTTCGCGTCCAAGCCGATTGAGGAGGTCATCGCGGCCAACCCGCAGACCTTCTTCCAGGTGTACTGGCTCGGCGGCAAGGAGAAGGTGCTGGAGCGGCTGGAGCGCGCCAAGGCCGCCGGGGCGGCGGGCGTCATCCTCACCACCGACTGGTCGTTCTCGATGGGCCGTGACTGGGGCAGCCCGGCCATCCCGGAGAAGCTCGACGCCAGGGCCATGATCACCCTCGCCCCGCAGATCGCCGTGCGTCCCCGCTGGGCCGCCGAATGGGCCCGCGACGTGGTGGTCAACAAGCGGTTCCCCGATCTGACGACCCCCAACCTGGTGGGCAAGGGCGAGATGGGCCCGACGTTCTTCGGTGCCTACGGCGAGTGGATGGGCACCCCGCCGGCCACGTGGGAGGACATCGCCTGGGTCGTGGAGAACTACGACGGACCGGTCATGCTCAAGGGCATCACCCGGGTCGACGACGCCAAGCGGGCCGTCGACGCCGGGGTCACCGCGATCTCCGTCTCCAACCACGGCGGCAACAACCTCGACGCCACCCCGGCGTCCATCCGGTGCCTCGCGCCGATCGCCGACGAGGTGGGCGATCAGGTAGAGGTCCTGCTCGACGGCGGCATCCGTCGCGGTTCGGACGTGGCCAAGGCACTCGCGCTCGGTGCCCGGGCCGTGATGATCGGTCGCGCGTACCTGTGGGGGCTCGGGGCCAACGGCCAGGCGGGAGTGGAGAACGTCCTCGACATCATGCGTTCCGGACTCGACTCGAGCCTCATCGGGCTGAGCAAGTCCTCGATCTCCGAGCTGAACCGCGACGACTACGTCATCCCCGACGACTTCATGCGCCGTCTCGGCGTCTGACCCACCACCACGGAAGAGAAGGACACCCCCTGTAGTGGGAGATTTCGACGGCAAGGTCGTCTACATCACCGGTGTGGCCCGCGGCCAGGGCCGCAAGCACGCGATCCGCTTCGCGCGCGAGGGCGCCAGGATCATCGGCCTGGACCTGTGTGACTCGCCGTCCGAGTACGTGAAGTACCGGGCCGCCACCGAGGACGACCTGGCCACCACCATCGAGCGCGTGGAGGCCGAGGGAGGGGAGATCCTCGCCGAGGTCGGTGACGTCCGCGACCTGGCGTTCCAGCAGGCCCTCGTGGCCCGCGGCGTGGAGCGCTTCGGTGGCCGCCTGGACGTGGTGATCGCCAACGCGGGCATCTGCAACTGGGGCAAGGTCTGGGAGCTCGACGAGCAGCAGTGGCAGGACACCCTCGACATCAACCTCACGGGGTACTGGAAGACGCTGCGTGCGGCGATCCCGCACATGCTCTCCGCCGGTAACGGCGGGTCGATCATCCTGGTGAGCTCGGTGGCCGGTCTCAAGGCCATGCCGGTGCAGTCGCCCTACTCGGCGTCCAAGTACGGCGTGGTGGGCCTGGCCCAGACCGCGGCGAAGGAGCTCGGCGAGCACGGTATCCGGGTCAACACGATCCACCCCTACGGTGTCCAGACGCCGATGGGCGCGGAGGACCCCGACGCGCTCGAGGTGTTCAACACCATGCCGCAGTTCCTGCCGCACTTCACGCCGATCCTGGGGATGGGCATGGCCACCACCGACGACATCTCGGACTCGGTGATGTTCCTCGCCTCGGACGCCTCGCGGACCATCACCGCCTCGACCTTCACCGTCGACATGGGCGCGATCAAGGTCTGACCCGACGTGACGGGCGCGATCGGCGCGACCGGCCGGGCCGGTGCGGGAGTGCTTGCGGTGCTGCCCCTCGGGGCGACCGAGCAACACGGCCCGCACCTGCCGCCGGAGACGGACACCCTCCTGGCCACCGCGACCGCCCGCGCCCTCGCCCCCGGTGACGTCCGTGTGCTCCCCGGCCTCGCCTACGGTGCGAGCGGGGAGCACCAGGCGTTCGACGGGACCGTGTCGATCGGCACCGAGGCCCTCGCCGGGACGATCATCGAGCTCGGCCGGTCGGTGAGCGCCTGGGCGGACCGGCTC
>NZ_JAALDN010000349.1 GCF_014144855.1 Dietzia maris
AGCGGGGCCTGGTCGGGCCGCCGCCGGCGCGGGGCGCGCTCGGCGGGTGGGGCGGGTCAGCCGAGGAAGGCCTGGTCCGACAGGGTCGCGCCCTTGATGTTGGTGAACTCGCGCAGCAGGTCCTGCACGGTGAGCGCGGACTTGGTCGCGGCGTCGGCCTCGTAGACGATCCGGCCCTCGTGCATCATGATGAGCCGGTTGCCCAGGCGGATGGCCTGCTCCATGTTGTGCGTGACCATGAGGGTGGTCAGACCGCCCTCGCGGACGATGCGCTCGGTGATCGTGGTGACCAACTCCGCACGCTGCGGGTCGAGCGCCGCCGTGTGCTCGTCGAGCAGCATGATGCGCGGCTGGGTGAACCCGGCCATGAGCAGGGACAGCGCCTGCCGCTGGCCGCCCGAGAGCAGGCCGACCTTGGCGGTGAGCCGGTCCTCGAGACCGAGCTCCAGCATGGAGAGCTGATCGGCGAACCGGCCGCGACGCTTCTTGCTCAGGCCCGGGCCGAGGCCCCGCCGGCGACCGCGCAACAACGCGAGCGACAGGTTCTCCTCGATCGTGAGGTTGGGTGCGGTCCCGGCGAGCGGGTCCTGGAAGACGCGGCCGACGTACTTGGCGCGCCGGTGCTGCGGCAGGCGGTTGACGTTGGTGCCGTCGATCTCGATGTTCCCGCTGTCGGCGAGCAACCGCCCGGAGACGGCGTTGAGCAGTGTCGACTTGCCGGCGCCGTTGGAACCGATCACCGTGACGAAGTCGCCCTCGGCGAGCGTGAGACTGAGATCGTGCAGCGCCCGGCGCTCGTTGACGGTGCCGGGGAAGAACGTCTTGGACACTCCGGTGACGGTCAGCATCGTCACGCCTCCTTGGTGCCGGTCGCGGCGGCGCCGGCGGATTCGGGCCCCGCGCCGACGGCGGTCCCGGTTCCCGCCGCCGCTCGTTCGTTGGCGGCGACCGGGGTGGTGGGTTTGCGTCCGAAGCGTCCGCCCGCGCCCTTCCAGCGGGGCAGCAGCAGCGCGACCACGACGAGGATGGCCGTGACGGCCTTCATGTCGTTGGGATCCAGGCCGACGCGGAGGGCGGCGAAGATGATGAGCTGGTAGAGCAGGGCGCCCAGGATCACGGCGAGCACCGCGAGCAGCAGCTTGCGCTGGCCGAGGATGGCCTGCCCGATGATCACCGAGGCCAGGCCGACGAGGATGAGGCCGATGCCCATCGAGATGTCGGCGAAACCGCGGTACTGGGCGATGAGCGCGCCGCACATGCCCACGAACCCGTTCGACAGGGCCAGCGTGAGGGTCTTGGTGAAGTCGGTCGAGACGCCGAACGAGGAGATCATGGGGCCGTTGTCACCCGTGGCTCGGATGGACAGGCCGAGGTCGGTGGTGAGGAACCACAGGACGACCAACCCGAGCAGCAGGACCACGACCGCGAGGATGGCCACCCCGGGCCACTCGCCCAGCAGGTCGGCGTCCTTCAGGGGCGTGAACACGGTGTCGCTGCGCAGCAGCGGGATGTTCGCGCCGTCCATGATCCGCAGGTTGACGGACCACAGCGCGATCATCGTGAGGATACCGGCGAGGAGGCCGTCGATCTTGCCCTTGGTGTGCAGCAGTCCCGTGACCGTGCCGGCGAGGAACCCGGTGCCGAAACCCGCGAGGGTCGCGAGCACCGGATTCCAGCCGGCGAGAATGCCCATGGCCGCCGTCGCGGCGCCCGTGGTGAAACTGCCGTCGACGGTGAGGTCGGGGAAGTTGAGCACGCGGAAGGTCAGGTAGACCCCCAGCGCCATGACCCCGTAGATGAGGCCTACCTCGACGGTCCCGATCACTTCTTCTCAGCCTCGGCGAGGATGTCCTCGGGGATCGTCACGCCCTGACGCTCGGCGGCGTCCTCGTTGACCACGTAGGTGAACTCGGTGGCGGTCTCCACGGGCATGGTGGCCGGGTCCTCACCGTCGCGCAGGATGCGCAGTGCCATCTCGCCGGTCTGGCGGCCCAGCTCGGTGTAATCGATGCCGAGGGTGGCGACGGCGCCGCCCTCGACCGTGCCCGACTCCGCGGCGATCACCGGGATCTGCTTGCTCTCGGCGACCTGGACCAGCGAGGCGATGCCCGAGACGACCATGTTGTCCGTGGGGACGTAGATCGCGTCGACGTCACCGAGGGCCTCGACGGCCTGCTGGATCTCGTTGACCGTGGTGACGGTCTGGGTCTCGATCTCCAGGCCCAGCGGGCCCGCGGCCTCACGCGCCTGATCCACCTGGACCTGCGAGTTGACCTCGCCGGAGGCGTAGACGATGCCGATGCGCTCGGCGTCCGGGACGATCTCCTTGAGCAGCTCGAGCTGCTTGTCGATCGGGGCGGCGTCCGAGGTGCCCGTGACGTTGGCGCCCGGCTCCTCCATCGAGTCCACCAGCTCCGCCGAGACCGGGTCGGTCACCGCGGTGAACAGCAGCGGCACGTCGGTGATGTTCTGCGCCATCGCCTGGGCGGCCGGGGTGGCCACGGCCAGGGCCAGGTCCAGGTCATCGGAGGCGAACTGCTGGGCGATGGTCAGTGCGGTGCCCTGCTCGCCGTTGGCGTTCTGCTCGTCGAACTCGACCTCGACGCCGGCCTCGGAGAAAGCCTCCTTGAAGCCGGCCGTGGCGGAATCGAGGGCCGGGTGCTGGACGAGCTGGTTGATGCCGATGCGGTAGGACTCGCCGCCACCACCGGCGGCGTCGTCCTCGCCACCGCTCGAGCAACCTGCGAGGACGAGTGCCGAGGTGGCGACCAGTCCGGTGATGAGCTTCGCGCGTGAGAATGCCATATGCCATGCCCTTGTCTGTGCCTTCTGGGCCTCACGGTGTTCACGCGAGGGGCCGGATGCGAACGGTGCTGGCACATGAGGCTACCGGGTCGCCCGGGCATGGTGAGCCCGGACTCACCTCACGGGCTGCTGCGGCGCCTCCTCCGATTCCGCCAGCTGCCGCTTCCAGGTGCGGAAGCCCTCCTCCGAGCGCCCACGCCGCCAGTACCCCGAGATCGACGCCCGCGCGGCGGGGATGCCGCGCTCGGTGCGCAGATAGGGGCGCAGGTGCTTCATCACCGTCTCGGCCTCGCCGTGGACGAACGCCTGCACGTCCCCGCCCGGCCATGGCATGCCCCGGACCGCGTCGATCAGCGGCGCCTCGCCGTCGATCACTCCGGGGCCGGCGTCCGCCGAGGAGGTTCCGCGGTGTACCCAGGTGATCTCCACGCCCGCCGGCGCGGTGATCGGGATTTCGTCGTCGTCGTCGGACACCTCGAGGAACACCGCGCCCGTGGCGTTCTCCGGTAGCGACTCCAGCGCCGCCGCGACCGCCGGCACCGCGGTCTCGTCACCGGCCAGCAGGTGGAAATCCGCCTCCGGATCCGGCCGGTACCCGCCGCCGGGGCCGCGCACCGCGACCCGGGCCCCGGGCGCGACGGACCGGGCCCACGGACCGGCGACACCCTCGTCACCGTGGACGACGAAGTCGATCCAGAGCTCGCGCGCGTTCGCGTCGACCCGTCGGACGGTGTACGTGCGCACGACCGTCTCCCCGGCGTGGGGCAGTTCGAGCTTGACGTAGCTGTCCGTCTCCGCGCGGGCGGCGAACGAGTCGAAGCCGTCCCCGCCGAGGACGACCCGTACGAGGTGCGGGGTCACCGGCTCCGTGCGCAGCACCGTGAGGGTGAGCGGAGGGCGGGTCTGGGGGCGAGTCACGTCATTCTCCTTCCAGCTGAGTTAGTTAGGTGACCCTATCCTTGCATGTTTCCGGGCGCGGCGAGTGGGGGCTGACGAGCGAAGAGGAGCGATGTAAGATATATGTGATCAAGCGAGGGGGCGCAGATGACCGCAGGCACGCGGACCGACATCGCGAAGGGCAGCGGCCGGCCGATCCGGCACCTGCCCGACATCTCGACCCACCTGGCCTTCTGGCTCCCGGTCGCCAACGTGGTCATGCAGTTGGCCAACCCGGCCGTGGGACACGGGGTCGTCGAGAGCAGGGTGGATCGTGGTCGCGGTGACCTCCGCCCGATCAAGCGGGCACGCACCACGGCCCAGTACCTCGCCGTGGCCAACCTCGGCTCCGACTCCGACCGCCGGTTCTTCCACGAGGCCGTCCACCGGATCCATGCCCGGGTGACCTCCACTGCGTCGAGCCCCGTGCGCTACAACGCCAATGACGCCGGGTCCCAACTCTGGGTGGCGCTGTGCCTGGTGCGGTACTACACCGACCAGTGGCAGATGATGCACGGCCCGCTCACCGGGGCCGAGCTGGACCGCATCATCGAGATGGCACGACCCCTGGGGACGACGCTCAACGTCCCCGAGGCGCGATGGCCGGCCACCTGGGCCGAGTACGAGAAGCGCTTCGCCGACGGGCTCGAGGCGGTGGAGATCGACGACACCGTCCGCGAGTACCTGCAGAAGCTCGCCGACTTCCGGGTGCTCGAGGTCCGGATGAAGCAGCTCGGCACCCTGGCCCACAAGACGGTCGGACCGTGGAACCTGTCCATGACCAAATTCGCGGTGCCCCGGCGCATCCGCGACGAGATGCACTGGGAGATCACCCCCGGCGACCTGCGCCGCCGACGGATGGTGCTCGCGCTCACCTCGGTTCTGGAGAAGGTCTTCCCGCGACCACTCCGGGCGTACTACGCCCTGAACATCGCGGACCTGAGGGTCCGGCGCCGGCTGGGGATCAGCGTCTTCTAGATTCCGACGGGGCCGGTCGGCCCTCGGCCCCGGTCCGCCCCGGTCGGCCCCGACCGGCCCGATGCAGGCGATCAGGTCGCCCGCAGGAACTCCATCGGCTCGTGGGCCTCGAACCGCCCGCTGACCTCCCCGGTCAACCCGCCCTCCAGGCCGGTGTCCGCCACCAGGTCGAGGCGGCGAGCCGGAGCGCCCTCGCTCAGGTCAAGATTGTCCAGACGCACCCACACGATGTTGGGACGGCGGGTGCTCTCGTAGACGTATACCCCCGCGGCATGGTCGGTGACGGTACGCCACAAGGTGGTGGAGGCGTTCGGCTGATCCGGGTCCGCCACACGGAACGGCTGCGAGGCGTTGCGGATCACGCTGAGTATCTCGGCCACGGCCAGGGTCCCGTCGTCCGGGGCGGGGAGGCGGTCGAGGTAGAAGGCGGTGCGCGCGAAGCGCTCGTCGGCGTCCCAACCGCCGGGCAGCGGCCGCTCGCCCCCGAAACCCCTGATCTCGCGGAGTCGCTCGAGTTGCTCGGCGAAGGGCGGGGAGTTGGTCATCACGGTGTACGCGCGGTCGTGCCAGATGTGGGGTTCGCCGTCGATGTACTCCACGATCGCCGAGTCCCCGGTGCTGTCGTCCAACGCGAGGTGGACCGTGACGGCCCGCCCCGTGCCCGGGTCGCCCGACGTCCTGACCTGGACCCGGGAGCTGCGCATCCAGTCCACGGCCTCCGCCACGGTGGCGAAGTTGTCCAGCATGTACTGCACCCACACGGCCGCACTGAGCGCGGGACGCTCGGGGTCGCGCTCGCCGTAGTCGGACTCCGCCAGCCAGAGGAGGTGACCGGCCAGTCCGGCCTCGTTGAGCCCGTCCGCACTGGCCTGGTCGTACGCGGCGGCCACGACACTGCCGTACCTCGACGTCCACGTCAGGGAGCCGTCCACGGCGCAGTCCTGCTGCATCCCCCGCGGGAACGCCCACAGGTTGGTCGCCAGATCGACCTCGTAGTCCATGGTCCGCCCGGCGAGGACGGTGTCAGGGGACGGAGACCAGAGGGCTCGCGTGCACATGGATGCCTTTCGCTTACCTCGGCGGTAGATAAGCAGAAATTATCACGGCATGCACCGGCCGGTACGGCGATCGAGGGCCGCCCTACAGTCCGAGTTGCTGCATCCGGGCCGAGATACGGGGGTCGGTGCTCACCACCGGCGCCTCCCCGGCAACCCACGGGTCCCCGTCGAAGTACATCTGGAAGATCTTCTCCGCGGTACGGGTCGCGAGCGCCTGGGTCGTCAGCGTGGGGTTGGGTCCGCCGAGCGAATTGGCCAGCGCCGAGTTGTCGGCGATGAACAGCCGCTTGACCCACCGGGCCTCCGCGTTGGCGTCGAGCACCGAGTTCTGGTCGGACTCACCCATCCGCATCGACGAGTGCACGTGCAGCAGCAGGGGCGCCCAGTCCATCCGGTAGACCTTCTTCGCCCCGGCCGCGCGCATGATCTCGGCAGCGCGACGGACCATGAACTCGCGGTTCTCCAGGGTCCGTGGCTTGCGTCGGCGTAGCGAGACGTCGATCTTGGCGGGCGCGCCGTTCTCGTCGGCCGGGAACAGGGACGGGGTGACGCGGTTGCCCGCCTCCACGTGGTCGTCGGTGATCACGAGGAAGTTGAGCAGGTTGTCGATCCCGCCCATCATCAGGTCCTTGAGTTCGTTGCCCACCAGGCGGCCCGCCGGTCCGTCCCAGGGGCCGGTGAAGCCGCGGCCGTTGGTGTAGTAGCCGCGGGCGCCCGAGTCGGACAGTGAGAGGGAGAAGGCCTGGATCGCCGGACCCAGACCGACGTTCTCGATCCCGCCGCGTCCGGGGAAGTCCATCCGCGCCGAGGAATTGGCGCCCTTGGAGTTCCCCGTGTACTCGTCGAAGCTGCCCACCACCCAGTCGAAGAAGTGGTCGGTGTGCCCCCGTCCCACCCAGTCGTTGGGATTGGGGAGCCCACTGTTGAACCACAGTCGGGGACTCTCGGTGGCGCCACCGGCGAGCACCACCACCCGGGCGTCCTCGGAGAAGATCTCCCCGGTGGTGTTGTTCCGCCAGGTCACGCCCCGGGCCACGGTGTGCGGGCCCTCCTGCTCGTGGCGGATCGACTGGACGAAACTGTCGGCGAGCAACTCGAAGGCGCGGCCACCGGGGCGGACGGCATCGGCGGACAAGCCGAGCGGGACGTAACTGTTGTCGGTCGAGCGTTTGGCGAACTGGTTCCGCGGGGCCTGCCGGGGCAGGTAGCACCCCTGGAAGCAGTGACCGCAGAAGGTGCAGCCGGTCGCCTGCGGGAACGTCAGCAGGTTGGAGTCGTCCGTCCGGCCGGCGGTGCCCCCGGGCTGGAGGATCGCGTTCTGCTGCGGCCGGAAGGCGTTGCGGGTGATGTTCCTGGAGGTCTGGAGAGGAAGACCGTAGTTCTCGCAGCCCCGGAAGGTCAGCGCCTCCTTGGTCCCCATCGCGGCGGTCTCGATGGGCAGCGTGGCCTCGACCCATTCGAGGTACGGCACGAGCTCGTCGTAGGTGAACGGGAAGAGGTGACCGGTGTCGTACTCCGCGGCGTCCACTCCTGTGTAGCCACGGAAGACGCCGGGCATGGGACGCGGGCTGTTGCCGTAGTAGTGCTGGGTGGTCCCGCCGACGCCGGACAGTTGCCAGACGAACATGTTGGTGGTCCACTCCCGGAACCACGCGGGCTTGGACCGGTCCTCCGGGCCGAAACGCAGGAAGCCGTTGTTCGGGTTGTTGGCGTCGTTCTCCGCGTGCGACCACTCGGTGGACGGGTCGGCCTGACGTGGGCCGCCCTCCAGGACGAGCACGTCCAGGCCGCGCCCCGCCAGTTCCGCGGCGACCACCGGGCCGCCTCCTCCCGCGCCGATGACGATGACATCACGCATCTGCCGGCACCTCCGTCCGATTCTGGTAGTAGCCGAGAAGTTCCGGGTGGCCGTCCACGAGGCCGTCCGGTCGATATCCGGTGAGGTCCCACGGGACCGGCCGCGGCTCGACGGTCCTGGTCACGGGGTTGTAGTTGTGCTGTTCGGAGTACACGCCGAAGGCCGTGCCCTCGAGGAGGATGCCGCCGGCGAACTTCAGGAACCCGGACGCGGTGCCGCGCAGCGGGACCGGGAGGGCGCCGTCGATGATCGAGACCAGTTGCGGAACGGGCCCCTCGATCCCCTCCAGGACCCGGAGCTTGTCGTTGATCGACAGCCGCGAGAACGGCGACCCCAGCGGGCCGGCGATCGCCGGCGGGGCGGCGAGCAGCGCGCCCGTGTTGACCAGGAGCGCCACGGGGAGGGAGAGGGGGAGCACCCGATCGCTGTAGGCGTAGCCGAGGACCTGGTCGATGCGCCGCCCCTCGGGCTCGCTCAGCCCGAGGAAGGGGCCGGTCTGGATCCCCAGGTCGGACAGTGCCTGGGCGATCCCCAGAGCCAGGGGCCGGGCGAGTTGGTCGCCCATGCCGAGGTAGTTGTCGAACAGGTCCTTCATGAACTCGCCGCCACCGACCTCGATGGGGCCGGGATCCGTACGCGGCGTGCCCTGCTGCCGTGACCAGTCGTCCGGGCCGGGCATGACCATGACGCACAGTCCGCGCATGGTGTCGAGGGAGAACGCCTCGACCGCGTCGAAGGCGTTGCTCCCGGTCTGCGCGTTCGCCGTGCCGACCAGGCCCGATGACGGGGGTATCACCCCGGGAAAGGCGATTCCGGCGCTGACGAACGCCCCGAACATCGATGCCCTGGCGAGGAATCTCCGCCGGTTGAACTGGTCCATCTGTGCCCCCTCGGGTATCCGGGGGCCAAACGTTAGTCATGTGATGAACATCACGCGACCGGTTTGACTGATTTTCTTATGTGTCTGTATGTCGCTTGTCAGGTCGACCGGTGTAGGGGAGCAGGCTGGAGGCGTCACCGAGATCCGCGTCGCCGATCGCGCCCAGGCTGCCGTCCTGCTGGAGGATCACGGCCGCGACATCCGCGAGTGAACCCTTCCCGGACTGCCGCGCGGCGGTATGGACGTCCTCCTCGAGGAGCTTGTGACGTCGGAGCGCCCGGTGCTGCATCTGTCCCTGGTAGTAGAGGAGGACCGGCGGGTGGTCGAGAAGGGTACGCACCCGTGATGACCTGGCGCGGGCGGCGGCGAAGATCCACTGGAGCCCCACGAGGAGCGCCAGGACGAGGACCGTCTGGGCCAGGGGAACCGAGGTGGCGGTGAGGGTGCGGCCGAACGCCGACCCGATGGTGACGGCGACGATGAAGTCGAGGGGGGTCATCTTGGCCATCGTGCGGGGGCCGGACACGCGGAGCATCAGGACGAGGGCGACGAAGCCGCAGACGACCATGACGACGGAGTGGACGATCGGTTCCCAACCGTCCCAGAGCAGTGTGGAATCCATGCCGCGCATCGTGCGCGAGGCGCGGTGGGAGGGCAACCGGCGCGTCGGCCGACCGCCGCGCCGGCACGGCCAACAGCTGCGACCGCAGGGCCTACCGCCGCGGCGCCTCGGCCAACGAC
>NZ_JAALDN010000350.1 GCF_014144855.1 Dietzia maris
GGCCCCAGGTCCGAGCCGGCCCGGCCAGCCGCCGCCGGCACCCCGCCGGTGCCGACCCGCTACGCGGACATCAAGCCCGTGGCCGAGACCTCGGGCCTCGACGCCGGCTCGGGCAGCGCCGATTCAGGCAGCACCGATTCGATCGAACCCGCCTCGGTCAAGGCCGTCCTGCTCTCCCCCGACGACACCCCGACGCCCGATCCCGAGGCGTTCGCCGACATCACCGCCTCCGGCGGCAGCGGCACGCACGGGGACATCGCGGCCAGGCAGCCGTCGATCATCTCCCGCTCCGGCTGGGGCGCCGACGAGTCGATCCGCTGCCGCAGCGCGAGCTACGACCCCACCCTCGCCGCGGCGGTCGTGCACCACACGGCGGGCAGCAACAACTACTCCCGCGAGGGGTCGGCCAGCGTCATGCGCGGCATCTACACGTACCACGCACGCACGCTCGGCTGGTGCGACGTCGGATACAACGTGCTGGTCGACAAGTACGGCCAGGCCTTCGAGGGCCGCCACGGAGGACTCAGCCGCAACGTCCAGGGCGCCCACGCCGGCGGCTTCAACGGCAACACCTGGGGCATCTCGATGATGGGCGACTACTCGACCGTCTCCCCGTCGGACGCCACCGTCCGCAAGGTCGGCGAGATCATCGGCTGGCGCCTGTCCGTCGCCGGCGTCGACCCCAAGGGCACCGACACCCACTACTCCGAGGGCACCTCGTACACCAAGTACTCGTACGGGACCGCCGTCCGGCTGCCCAACATCTTCGCCCACCGCGACGTCGGCCTCACGTCCTGCCCGGGCAACTCCGGTTACGCCAAGATGGGCCAGATCCGCGACATCGCGTCCTCCTACGCCAAGAGCGGCGGGGGCGGCGCCCCGGCCCCGACCCAGCCGAGCCCCAGCCCGGGCACGGGCGGTGGCACCGGTGGCGGCGGTGGCACGGGAGGTGGCACCGGTAGCGCGGATCTCCCGTCGGTCATCACCCAGGGAAGCGTCCAGGAGGCCGTGACCTCCGCATTGCGGACAGTCCTCACCGGCGGCAAGCTCGATCCCGCGACCCTGACCCGGATCCTCACCGGCGGCAAGTCGCTGTCGGACATCCCGCTCGACGCGGGGTCGGTGCAGGACGCCATCGGCCTCGACGCGGGCTCGGCACAGAACGTGCTCAGCCGCGACTTCTCCGGGCTCGCCCAGAAGCTGGCCGGCCCGCTCGGCAAGGCACTGTCCGGAGTCCAGCGCTTCGGCGACGTCTCCCTGGTCAAGCACGAGAACGGCGCGCTGTACTCCTCACCCGAGACGGGCACGCACCCCGTGTGGGGCGTGATCGGCGACGCGTGGGCCGCCCAGGGCTTCGAGCACGGCCCGCTCGGACTGCCGGTCTCCGCGGAGGCCGAGCGCGCCGACGGGACGGTCGCCCAGCGGTTCGTCGGCGGCACGCTGGTCTACGACCCGGCGACCCGGGAACTCACCGTCGAGCCGAACCCCTGATCCTCGGCCGGCGCCGCCCGATCACCGGGCGCGCGCCGGCCGACCACATCGTGCGGACCGGGTCCCACCAGGTGTGCACCCCTCCCCCACCCGGGGCGGCGTGCACACCGGGGAAGTGGTGGGGACCGGTCCGCATCCCATTTCGACCCATTTCGACAGGGCCTCGGTCGGGTCCGCCGCTCAGCCCCACCAACGCCGTAGGACGTGCGCGATCCCGGCTTCGTCGTTGGTGAGCGTGACCTCGTCGGCGGCCGCGTGCACGGAGGGGATCGCGTTGCCCATCGCGACCCCGTGATCTGCCCAGCGCAGCATCTCCAGATCGTTGGGCATGTCGCCGAACGCGACGGTGACCGGAACCGCGTCGGACGGGACGGCCGCGCCGGCCGCCGTCCCCGCCGCGATCCGGGACAGCCCACTCGCCTTGGTCACACCGCGGGCCGCGAACTCGATCAGCCCGTCGGTGGTCGAGTAGGTGAGATCCGCCAGGTGGTCCACCTCCCCGCGCAGTGCCGCCGCCATGTCGGCGCTCGGCATACCGGGGACCCGGGCGAGCAGTTTGAGCACCGGCTCGGAGAGGACCTCGTCGTGACCCACCTCGAGGTGCGCGGGATGGATCCAGGCGTGTTCGTAGTCTGGGCTGGCCACGAAATCGGCATCCGCGGCGTCGGCGCCCAGGCGCTCGGCCGCGATCCCGCTGCCGGGCAGCAGCCTGCGCAGCACCTCGTCGATCGCGGCGAGCGTTTCGGGATCGAGGAGACTGGTGGCCAGGAACTCGCCACTGTCGGTGTCCATGATGACGGCTCCGTTGGCGCAGACCGCCAGGGGCGCGACGGGCAACTGGTCGACCACCTGGGGCAGCCAGCGTGGCGGGCGTCCGGTGGCCAGGACGAACGTGGCCCCGTCCGAGACGAGGTCCGCCACGACGGCCCGGTTCGCGGCCGGGACGAGGTGATCGTTGTCGATCAGGGTCCCGTCGACGTCGGAGGCGACGAGCAGCGGTCGGGAACGGGTCACGGAGCGTCCGGGCCCGCCGGTCCCTCCGGCTCGTCACCGGCATCGGCATCCGGGTCGACTGCCTTCTGGGCACGGCGTCGCATGCGCTCGGCGTGCTCGGCCTCGTCCAGGGCGGTGGCCTCCTCCAACGTGGGGGCGGAACCGCCGAGGCGGGCGGGCACCCAGTTGGCGCCGGCCGGGTAGGCGCCGTAGCGCTCCGCGTACTCCTGTTGGAGGCGCTCCAGGGTGGCCTGGATGCGGGAGCGCAGCTCCTCGGTGCACTCTGCGACGGGCTCGTAGGCCCGCATCGGCTCGCCGACCTCCATCATGATCGGCACCTTGGGGCGCAGGAGCTTCTTGGGCAGGCCCTTGGTCCACACCCGCTGCGATCCCCACAGGGTCACGGTGATGATGGGGACATCGGCCGCCAGTGCCATCCGCACCGCGCCCGACTTGAAGCCCTTGACCTCGAAGCTGCGGCTGATGGTGGCCTCGGGGAACACGCCGACCAGCTCGCCGGCCCGGAGACGGGCGACAGCCTCGTCGAAGGACGCCTTGCCCGCCGTCCGGTCGACGGGGATGTGCTTGAGCTCGCGCATGATCGGCCCGGACACCTTGTGGTCGAACACCTCGACCTTGGCCATGTAGCGGATGAACCGCTTGTGCACGCGCGCCGGAATGCCGCCGTAGACGAAGTCGAGGTACCCGGTGTGGTTCATCACCACCACCGCCCCACCGACCTCGGGGAAGTTGCGCTCCCCGCGAATCGTGAGGTCCAGGCCCTGGACCTTGAACATTGTGCGGGCGAACCCGATGATCCCCGTATAGAGCAGCTCCACGGCCACCAGCGTAGCCGCCCGCACCGACACTGGTGCCCGCCCCTGCCGGTAGGTTCGGCGGGGTGGATGACGCCCCCTTCGATTCGGTCGACCCGGTGGCACGCGGCCGCCACTACTCCTGGCCTGCCCTGCCGGATGCGGCCGAGCGCAGCGTGCACGCGGGTCTGGAGGCGCTGCGCCTCATCATCGACGGCGAGCGACACCTCTCCCCCGGCGCGCACACGCTCGGCGTCCGCTTGTCCGCGGCCGAGGTGGGCGCGGTGACCATGACGGCCGAGCCCGCGGAGTGGGCGCTGAACAACGGCGGGACGGTCCACGGCGGGATCGTCTCCGGGTGGGTGGACACGGCGCTCGGCTACGCGACGGCGACGGTCGTGGAGGAGGGCGTCGGCTACAGCACCCTCGACCTCACCGTGCGGTACATCCGGGCGCTCCGGTTGGAGCGCACGCCCGCCACGATCCGCGCGGAGGTCGAGCACGCGGGCCGGTCGACGTGCGTGGTGCAGGTCCGGGTCACCGACACCGACGGCCGGACGTGCGCCAGCGCGAGCGGCGTGATGATGCTGTTCCGCCCGTGACCCGGGCGGCGGCCCGCGAGGCGTCCGACGACCTCGTCGTCGTCCCCGGACACCCCGGCGACCACCCGCGGTTCGTGGTCAGCGGATCGGCTCGAGCACGTCCTTGCCGACGAACGGCCGCAGCGCCTCCGGCACCACGACGGAGCCGTCGGCCTGCTGGTGGTTCTCGAGGATCGCCACCAGCCACCGCGTCGTGGCGAGGGTGCCGTTGAGGGTGGCGGCGGTCTGCGTCCGACCCTCGTCATCGCGGTACCGCACACCCAGGCGGCGGGCCTGGAACGTCGTGCAGTTGGAGGTCGAGGTGAGCTCGCGATAGGTGCCCTGGGTGGGGACCCACGCCTCGCAGTCGTACTTCCGGGCCGCCGAGGAACCGAGATCGCCACCCGCGATGTCGATGACGCGGTACGGCAGGCCCATCGCCTCGAGCATCTCCTTCTCGAACCCCAGCAGACGCTTGTGCTCGGCGTGCGCCTCCTCGGGCCTGCACCACGAGAACATCTCCACCTTGTCGAACTGGTGGACGCGAATGATTCCGCGGGTGTCCTTGCCGTGGCTCCCGGCCTCGCGGCGGAAGCAGGAGGACCAACCGCAGTACCGCTTCGGGCCGTCCGACAGGTCGAGGATCTCGCCCTGGTGGTAGCCGGCGAGCGCCACCTCGGAGGTGCCGACCAGGTAGAGGTCGTCGGCGTCGAGCTTGTAGACCTCGTCGGCGTGCGCGCCGAGGAACCCGGTGCCCTGCATGATCTCCGGTCGCACCAGGACGGGCGGGATCATCATCGTGAAGCCGTTGGCGGTCGCCTTCTGCGCCGCCAGCTGCAGCATGCCCAGCTGCAGCAGGGCGCCGTAGCCGGTGAGGAAGTAGAAACGCGCGCCGGAGACCTTCGCTCCGCGCTCCATGTCGAGCAGCCCCAGGCTCTCGCCGAGCTCGAGGTGGTCCTTCGGCTCGAAGTCGAAGGTCGGGATCTCGCCGACGCGCTCGATCTCCACGAAGTCGTCCTCGCCGCCGGCGGGCGTGCCCTCCTCGACGACGTTGGACAGCAGCCGCTGGAGTCGCTCGACTTCCGCCGCGGCGGTCTTCTCGGCCTCCTCGGCGTCCTTGACCGCCTGCTTCAACGCACCCGCGGCCTTGAGCAGCGCGGGACGCTCGTCGGGCGAGGCCTGTCCGACCTTCTTGCCGTGGGCCTTCTGTTCGGCGCGGGCCCCGTCCGCGGCCGCGATCGAGGACCTGCGGGCCTCGTCGGCGGTGAGCAGCTGGTCGACCAGCGACGGGTCCTCACCACGGGTGCGCTGGGAGTCGCGGACGACGTCGGGGTTCTCGCGGAGCAGCTTGAGATCGATCACGCACCTCAGCCTAGCGGCCCCACCCGGCCGGCCCGAGCCGCGACCGTGGCCGCGGGTGGATCAGACGCCGAACAGCTCGAGGAAGGCGTCCTTCTCGAACATGCGCGCGGTGTCGACCGCGGTGGGTGTCCCGCCGTAGGGGTCCGCACCGGCCTCGAAGAGCGCGCGGACGACCTCGCCGTACCCCTTGAACACCGCTCCCGCCAGCGGCGTCTGGCCCCGGTCGTTGGCGCGGTCCACCTCGGCGCCGCGTTGGAGCAGGGCGCGGACGGTGTCCGGGTGCCCGTTGTAGGCGGCGAGCATCAGCAGGGCGTCGCCCCGCTCGTTGGTGAGGTCCGGGCTCACCCCGGCGTCGACATACGCCGCGAGCCGCTCGGTCTCGCCGTCGCGGGCCAACTGGAACAGCATCTGTGCGAACTCGAGGACCTCCGGGTCCACCCCGTCCCGCGGCGAGCGCACGTCGCCGTCCGCACCGGCCGGCTCGTCGTGGTTCTGTCCGCTCATGCAGTGGATCCTATCGGGACCGCGCGATTGCGGCATCATGGAAGGCGATGACCACTTCCACCCGATCGTCGCGCCGTGGTCGATCGCTGCTCCGCACACGGGGCGCGGTCATGGCCTCCCTCCTCGCCATCCTGTCCGGCGGGGCGGTCACCGGTGCGCTCATGGCGTCGGCGATCAACGATCCCAATTCCTCCCGCGCCGAGCGCATCGCGGCGGTCGTCCCGCAGGTCGACCCGCGCACCCTGTCGGGGCCCGCGTACGCCGAGGCCGCTCCGGGTACCTGCCTGACCTGGTCGCTCGACGCCGCGGACCGCGTCACCTCGTTCGACACGGTGGACTGCGCCGAGCCGCACCGGTTCGAGGTGGCGGCCCGGATCGACCTGTCGGAGGTCCCCGGTTTCGGGGAGGGTGCGCCGCTGCCGGTCAGCGCCGAGTTGGCGCCGGTGGGGACCGAGCGCTGCCTCCCGCTGATCTCCCGGCACGCCGACGGGCGCGAGGTCGACCCCGACGGCCGCTTCACCGGGCTCGTCGTGCCGCCGTCCGAGGAGGGCTGGGACAAGGGCGACCGCAGCGTGCTGTGCGGTGTCGCCGCCGCCGAACTCGACGGGCGCTCCGCCCTGTCGACGGGCACGTTCGCCGAGGCCGACCAGCACCGTCGGTGGGACCCGGGTACCTGTCTGGGCTTCACCGACGAGGGCCTTCCCGGCGCGACCACGCCCTGTTCGGAGGACCACTCGATCGAGATCGTCGCCGACGTGGACGTCTCCGGTGTGTTCCCGGAGGGGCCGGTCCCGCCGGACCCCCGCCAGCAGTCCGAGCTCACGGCCGACGCCTGCCGGGAGGCCGGTGTCGCCTACCTCGGTGACGCCGAGGCGCTGCGGCGGACGACCCTCATCTCGACGCTGGTCAACCCGATCTCGGAGGTGTCGTGGCAGACGGGTAGCCGGACCGTCAACTGCGGGTTGATGAAGGCCGCGGAACCCGGCCCGTTCGCGGTACTGCGGGGGTCGGCGCGCCAGGGCGTGCTCGTCGACGGAGCCACCCCGGTCGCTCCCACCACCACGCAGATCCCGCCGCCGGGTCAGCCGCCGGGAGGCGTCCCCGGAGCGCCGACCGACGCGGGCCAGGGCACGGTGTCGGTACCGGTGCCCGGCGGGACGCCGTGAGCCTGAGGGTCGACGAGACACGCTTCGAGGAGCTGGTGGACGACGCGTTGGACTCGGTCCCGGACGCGCTGTTCGAGGCGATGGACAACGTCGTGGTGCTCATCGCCGACCGCCACCCGGACGAGCCCGACCTGCTGGGCCTGTACGAGGGGGTGGCGCTGACCGAGCGCGACACCACCTACTCGGGGTTCCTCCCGGACACCATCACGATCTACCGGGGCGCACTGTGCGCGTTCTGCTCCACCGAGGAGGAGCTGGTCCACGAGGTGGCGGTGACGGTGATCCACGAGATCGCGCACCACTTCGGGATCGACGAGGAGACGCTCCACGCGCTCGGCTGGGGCTGAGCTCGATCTGGGCCGAGCTCGATCGGGGCCGAGCCCGCCGCCGTCAGTACCCCGGCCGCCCCGGGTGGTCGCCCCACCGTTCGCACGACCAGCCGCCGCCGTCCGGAGCGAGCTCGATGACCCCGCAGTTGGAGATCCGGTTGTCCAGCGCCCACTGCGAGGGGACGGCGCCGGCGAACACGGCGAGCATCCGCATGAGCGTGCCGTGCACCACCAACACCACGTCCACGGCGTTGTCGAGATGGGACTCACGCAGCTCGGCGATCAGCGGCATCGCCCGGTCCCGCACGTCCAGGGCGCTCTCGCCGTCGGGGAGCCGGGAGGCGAGGTCGCCGAGCTCCAACCAGTCACGCACCACCCGGTTGTAGGCCAGGAGCGCCTCGGCACCGGTCTGCATCTCGTAGCGGCCGGCCTGCACCTCGTGGACGCCGGGCACGGCCTGGGTGGGCAGGCCCATCTCCCCGGCAATGAGCCCGGCGGTCTCGCGGGCGCGCGCGGCCTCGGAACTGAGCACGACGGACGGCCTGATCCCCGACCCGGCCAGCTCCCCGCCCACCAGCCGTGCCTGATCGCGGCCGAGGTCGGTGAGCGGTGCGCCGGGCAGGGCGGTGTCGAGGGCGC
>NZ_JAALDN010000351.1 GCF_014144855.1 Dietzia maris
GCGTCCGCGTCCTCGCGCGCCTCGCGCAGGGTGCGGTCCGCCTCGGCGTCGGCGGCGGCGACCGTCTCGCGGGCGGTGGCATCGGCCTCCGCGAGCACCCTGTCGCGCTGGTCCAGCACGTCCTGGGCGTCGTCGAGTTCGCCGGGGAACGAGTCACGGATGTCGTCGAGCAACAGCAGGGACTCGTGCCGGGGCACCACGCAGTTCGCGGTCATGGGCAGACTGCGGGCGTCCTCGATCATCGCGTTCAGCTCGTCGAGGGCCTGGAACACTCGGTACACGCTCGTCCCTTCACCGGATCGTCACTCTTGCCCCACCAGTGTGCCCGCAACACAGGTCGCCGGGTCGGTGCGTGGGCGGTGTGTCCGGTAGGTCCGGCGGGCCGACGCCGCTTGCCCCGCCCCTCCCCGTCAGCCCAGGCGCTCCGTCAGGGCGCGGGCGACCGGCTCCGGCAGCAGGTGGGACACGTCGCCGCCGAGTCGGGTGACCTCGCGGCACAGCGAGGAGGAGACGAACGCCAGGTCGGCCCGGGTGGGCAGGAAGACGGTGTCGATCTCGGCGATCGAACGGTTCATGTGGGCCATCGGCAACTCGTAGTCGTAGTCGGTGGAGTCGCGCAGGCCCTTGATCACCGCGGTGGCACCCTGATCGCGGCAGTAGTCCACGAGCAGTCCGTAGAAGCTGTCCACCCGCACCCCGGGAATGTCGACGCAGACCTCGTCGATCATCGCCTTGCGCTCGTCGATCGAGAAGGTGCCCTGTTTGTTGGGGTTGGCGACCACGCACACGATCACGTCGTCGAACAGCGCGGCGGCTCGCCGGATGATGTCGAGGTGCCCGAGGGTCACCGGATCGAAGGAGCCTGGGCACACGACGGTGGTCATGGGGCGACCGTATCAACACGCCGGGCCATCTCCACGGCGGTCTCGCCGTAGGTGCGCTCGAACACGACCTCGTACCCGCCCGGCCACCGCACGGCCGGGTCCCGCTTCGACCGCTCCCACACGACGAGCGCGTCCTCCGCGAGCCACCCCCCGGCGAGCAGGGCCTCCAGCACCGGTTCGTCCAGCTCCGCTGACCGCTCGTACGGGGGGTCGGCCAGGACGAGGTGGAATCCGCCCTCGAGGGGGCACCGGCCACGGACCGCGGCGGGTAACGCCGCGCGCTTCACGGTGAGGCGGAGCGGGGACGACGACGATGAGGACGACGACGACAACGACGACGACGCGCCCGCCGTGTTCTTCTTCAGGCACGCCACCGCGCGCTGGTTCTCCTCGACGAACCACGCCACGTCGGCTCCCCTGGAGACAGCCTCGAGCCCGAGTGCGCCGGAGCCCGCGAACAGGTCGAGAGCGGCGGCGCCGTCCAGGTCGACCCGACTTCCGATGGCACTGTAGAGCGCCTCGCGGACACGGTCCGTGGTGGGCCTGGTGCCGGCCGGCGGCACGGTGATCGTCAGCCCGCGTAGGCGGCCGGAGATGATGCGGGTCATGTCTTCCCTGTGGTCGTGGGTCAGTATCTGAACAGGTAGTCGGATTCCTCGGAACCGGCCAGGCGGCGGACCCGCTCCGCGAGCGCCGGGTGGGCGTGCAGCCCCGGGTCGGACTCCAGGATCTGTTCGGCGTGGCGCCGGGCGATCTCGATCACCTCACCGTCGTCCACCACCGACAGCAACCGCAACGCCGAGAGGGCACCCGACTGGGCGTCCCCGAGGACATCGCCCTCGCGGCGCTGCACCAGGTCCAACTGCGCCAGCACGAAGCCGTCCGTCGTGGCCGCCACGGCATCGAGCCGCTCCATCGAGCGACCCCCGGTGCGGGAGTTGGTCACCAGCAGGCACAGGCCGGGCAGTCCGCCCCGACCGACGCGGCCACGCAGCTGGTGCAGCTGACTCACGCCGAAGCGCTCGGCGTCCATGACCACCATGACGGTGGCCTGGGGAACGTCCACACCGACCTCGATCACAGTCGTGGAGACGAGGACGTCGAGAGCGCCGGCCGCGAACGCCGCCATGGCGGCGTCCTTCTCCTCCGGCGGGAGTCGGCCGTGCATGAGTCCGATCCTCAGTCCCGCCAGGGGCCCGGTGGAGAGGTGCTCGTGCAGGTCCACGGCAGCGGCCACCGGCGGTCGGTCGCTGCCGTTGTCGTCGTCGCCCCCCTTGTCGGCGCCCCCCTTGTCGGCGCCGCCGCCCTTCTCGGGGTCGTCGGCGTCGATCCGCGCGCACACCACGTACGCACGGTGGCCGACCTCCACCTCCTCGCGCACCCGCTCCCAGGTCCGCTGGAGCCACCGCGGCTTCTCCCTCGCCGGGACGACGGAGGTGGAGATGGGGCGACGCCCCCCGGGGAGCTCCTGGAGCTCGGACACCTCCAGGTCCCCGAACACGGTCATGGCGATGGTCCGCGGGATCGGGGTCGCGGTCATCACCAACAGGTGGGGAACCAGTCCCTCGCGCCCCTTGGCGCGCAGTCGGTCGCGTTGCCGAACGCCGAAGCGGTGCTGCTCGTCGACCACCACCAGGCCGAGGTCGAAGAAGTCCACCGTGTCCTGGATCAACGCGTGGGTCCCCACGATGATCCCGGCCTCCCCGGTGACGATGTCGAGCAGGGCCGCGCGCCGCTGGGCCGTGGACATCGACCCGGTGAGCAGCACCACGCGGGTGGCCTGCTCGGCCGCTCCCAACCTGCCGCGCTCACCGAGATCGCCGAGCATCGCAGTCAGTGAACGGTGGTGCTGGACCGCCAGGACCTCGGTGGGGGCCAGCATCACGCACTGCCGCCCGGCGTCGACCACCTGGAGCATCGCCAACAACGCCACCACGGTCTTGCCCGAGCCGACCTCGCCCTGCAGGAGCCGGTTCATGGGCTCGTCACGGGTCAGGTCCGCCGAGATCTCCTCCAGTACCGACGCCTGTCCGCCGGTGAGCTCGAACGGCATCCGGGCCTCCATGGCCGCGCGAAGCCCGTCCCCGCGCACCGGGCTGGCCGGCGCCGGGTCCCGCGCGACGAACCGGCGCCTGGCGCCGAGCAGCAACTGCAGCGCGAGTGCCTCGTCGAAGCGCAGCCGGTACCCGGCCCGATCCTTGTCCCGGGAGTTCTCGGGTAGGTGGGCCTTACGCAGTGCCTCGTCGAGGTCCATGAGGCCCGCCACCGACCGGACCGTGTCGTCGAGCGGGTCGACCACCGGCACCAACGCCCGCAGGGTGGTGACCACCGCGCCGAGCAGGTCCCAGGAGGTGACCCCCTCCTTGGCCGCGTACACGGGCAGCAGTGGCCGGTCGAACAGGCTCGGTCCGCCCTCGGCGTCGATCTCCGCGGCCAGGCGGGCCAGCGCCGCGAGGTCGCCGGACCCCTTGAGCTGGCCGCCGGGGCCGGTCACCGGACGCAGGACGAGGAACTCGGGATGCTTGAGGTCCAGTGACCGGCGGAAGCGGGAAACGGTGCCGTCGAACATCGCCAGCGTCCCCACCGGGAGCATGAACTTGATCTTGCGCCCGGCGAAGAACACGACCCGGAACGTGGTGTCGCCGTCCTCCACCGTCAGCGTGAGCATCTCCCGCGTCTGCCGCTGCTTGGTCTGGTAGGTGCGGGTCTGCGCGGTGGTGACCTTGCCGATCACCGTGACCCGCTCGCCGTCGACCAGTTCCCGCTTGTCGTAGCGCTGCCCGTGCTGCCGGTAGCGGCGCGGCAGAGTGTGCAACAGGTCGCCGACGCTGCGGTGCCCGAACGCGGCGGTGATGCGCTCCGCCAGCCCGGGGTCGAGGACCTCGGCGAGCGGGGTGTCCGTGGTGGCCAGAGAGGTCATTCGACCCCGACTTGGGCCACGGCCCGCCCGGGGCCGGCGGCGTACCCGACCACCTCGATGTCGGGGTGGGAAGACCGCACGCGGGACAGCGCCGACTCGGTCGCCGCCTCGTCGTAGGCGTCACCGAACAGTACGGTGACGAGTTCGCCTCCGGAGGACAGCACCCGGTCGACGAGGGCACACACCGCGTCGACCGCGTCGGACTCGATCAGTGCGACGTCGTGCCCCACCACGCCGAGCAGGTCGCCGGCGGTGCACCGACCCACCAGGGTCAGCGCGTCCTGCTCCGCCCGGATCAGGTGGGCGTGCCGGGTCCCGGCCGCGGCGTCGGCCATGGAGAACCCGTCCAGCGACAGGGTGGTCGTGGGGTCGTGCACCGCCAGGGCGGCCAGGCCCTGGACCACGGATCCGGTCGGCAGGATCAGTGCGTGACCCTCGCCGTCGCGCAGCGCGGCGTCGATCGCGCCGATCTGGTCGCGGGACAGTTCGCCGTTGGGGAGGACGAGGAGCTCGTCGGCGTCGACGGCGAGCACCGCGTCGATCACGCCCTCCCCGTCGTCCCCGGGGTCGACGGTCTCCGCCCCGGCCTCGGAGAACAGGTCGGCCAGAGGCCCCTCCGGCACGATGGCGACGACCTTGCGCAGCCCGGGGTCGCCGGTTCGCTGGTCCGAACCGTGCGGGTCCCCGGCGTCGTGGGCCCGGTGCTGCCCGGGTCGATCGCCCGCGGGGTCGAGCATGTCGGTCACCCGGATCTCGGTGACCCGCCCGAGCGACAGGGCCGCCTCGATCGCGGCGCCGATGTCGTCGGTGTGGACGTGCACCGCCCACCTGGCGTTGGCTCCGGAGCCACCGTCGCCGACGACACCCACGCTGTCTCCCACCATCCGGAGTGCGGTCCGCAGCTCGTCGGCGCGCGCGTCGTCGGAGTGGGTGAGGGAGTACATCACCTCGTAGCGGGTCCCGGCGTCCTCGTGCGGTTCGTCCGTATCGTGCCCGGGCGTTGACGACGCCTCTGCGCCGTCCTTCGGGATGAAGTAGTCCGGCCGTTCGGGGGTCTGACCCGCCAGGATCTCGACCATGGCGTCCAGCAGGACGAGCAGCCCACGCCCGCCGGCGTCGACGACGCCGGCCCTGCTCAGCGCGGGCAGTTGTGACGTGGTCCTGTCGAGCGCCTCGGCGCCGGCGTCGGCGGCCACGCGGGCCACCTCGACCAACGAGGAGGCGGAGGACCGTCCGGCCGCGGTCGCGGCCTCCCG
>NZ_JAALDN010000352.1 GCF_014144855.1 Dietzia maris
AAAGCCGCTTGACATCCATAGGAGCATCCGCCGCGGCCCGCGCCGACACGCGCCCGCCCCAGCCCGCCCGGCCCGCCCCGGTTCCAATCCAGCCCGAAATCCGCTACTCGGAATGCGGATTCGCTACGCCGATCGGGATAGCGGATCCGGATTCGGAGTAGCGGATTTCCGGCGCCGACGGGCAGGTTCAGCGCCGGCGCGCCGGCTTATCGCCCGTCGCGCCAGGCCACCAGCGACTCGACCAGGTCCAGCGGGTAGTCGGGGCCGTTGAGCCCGACCGTGAAGAGGGTGACGCCCTCGGCGTGCAGGTTCTCGGCGAGCCGCTTCGCCTCGTCGGGCGAGCTGGCCCCGCCGATCTCCGTCGACCGCTCGATCTCGCCCGGATCGCGCCCCACGTCCGCGCAGTGCCCGGCGAGCACCTCCGACTTGTGGCGGTAGGTCTCCACGTCCACGAACGAGTGCCAGATGTCGGCGTGGCGGGCCACGTGTCGCAGGGTCTTCTTCTCACCGCCGCCACCGAGCAGCACGGGGATGTCCCTCGTCGGGGCGGGGGTGAGCGTGGCGAAGCGCTGCTCAATCCGCTCGAGGGAGTGCCCGAGGTCGTCGAGCCGCGAGCCCTTGGTGCCGAACTCGTAGCCGTACTCGGCGTAGTCCCGCTCGAACCATCCGCTGCCCAGGCCCAGGATGAGGCGGCCGCCGGAGATGTGGTCGACGGTCCGGGCCATGTCGGCGAGCAGGTCGGGGTTGCGATAGGTGTTGCAGGTGACCAGGGCGCCGATCTCGACGCGTTCGGTCTGCTCGGCCCACGCGGCCAGCATCGTCCAACACTCGAAGTGGGCGCCGTCGGGATCACCGTAGAGCGGGAAGAAGTGGTCCCAGTTGAAGACCACGTCCACGCCCGCGTCTTCGGAGCGTCGGACGGCGTCCCGGATCAGTCCGTAGTCCGGCGAGTGCTGCGGCTGGAGCTGGACGGCGATGCGGACCGGGCGCGTGGGGTTCGGGGTCATGCGCCCCATTGTGGGGCGTGGCGCCGCCCCGTGCACCCGGGCCAGGCTCCCGCCCCGCGCACCCGGCCCGTGCGTCTCAGCGCTCGCGCTCCAGGACGAACCAGAAGTGCTCTCCCTCGTGCACGGTGCCTCGCCCGTTCATCACCGCGAGGAGGGTGTCGGGTCCGACGACGGCGAAGTGGTCGATCACCGGCAGGCGGTCGTACACCATGGAGGCGGTCGGGCGGCCGCGGAAGGAGACCTCCCACAGGGACGCCCCGCCCCCGCCGGTCGCCGAGGTGTCCGGCACGACCTCACCGGAGTCGTCGGTGACGAGGATCGGGTCCACCTTGCGGGCCTCGGTGAAGTCCTTGCCCCACCAGCGCATCTGCCCGAGCATGCCGAACATGGGGTGCCCGGTGTCCAGGCCGGTGCCCTTCCAGCGGCTGCCCGCGATGTCGTCGACCCGCGCGGGCTCGAGGGAGTCCCACAGCGCGGAGACGCGGTCCGAGGGGACCGTGTCGAGCGCGAGGATGAGCTCGAACTCGCGCGCGGCGGCGCCCGCGGTCCCGGCGGTGCCGACCGCCCCGGCGGTGCTCACAGGCCGAGCGTCTTGCCGATGATGTCCCGCTGGACCTCGTTGGTGCCGCCGTAGATGGTGGGGACCACCGCCTGGCGGACCAGACGTTCCATCCCGTACTCGGTGGCGTACCCGTATCCGCCCATGGACTGCATGCACTCGAGCGTGACCCGCTTGCTCAGCTCGGACGCCTTGAGCTTGGCCATGGAGGCCTCGCGGGGGAACAGGGCCGTGGGGTCGGCCTCGTCGACCTTCCTGGCGACCGCGTAGACGAGCAGGCGCGCGGCCTCGATCTCGGTGGCGAGGTCGGCCATACGGTGGCGGAGCACCTGGAAGGAGCCGACGGGGCGGCCGAACTGCTCGCGCTCCTTGATGAAGGTCAGGCAGTCGTCGAACGCCCGCTGGGCCACGCCGAGCTGCATGGCGGCGAGGATGAGGCGCTCGGTATTGAGCCCGGTCATGAGCTGCGCCCAACCGCCGCCGACCTCTCCGATCACGGAGTCGGCGGGCAGGCGGACGTCGGTGAAGTAGAGGTCGTTGACCTCCTTGCCGCCCATGGTCTCGATCCCGGTGATCTGCAGGCCCTCGATGTCCGCGGGCACGTCGAACATCGTGATGCCCTCGTGCTTCTTGCCCGACGAGTCGGTGCGGGCGACGAGCAGGATGCGGTCGGCGAAGTGGGCGTTGGAACACCAGGTCTTCTGCCCGTTGATCACCCAGTTGTCGCCGTCGCGCTCGGCCTTGCAGCGCAGGGCGGCGACGTCGGACCCGGCGCCGGGCTCGGACATCGAGATGGACAGGGTCCCGCCGTTCACGACCAGCTCGAGCGCGCGTTTACGCTGCTCCTCGGTCCCGAACTTCTGGTACGCGGCGGCCGTGATGAGGGTGGGGCCGATGCCGCCGATCGGGGCGAGGCCGCGCAGGGAGTGCTCGAGCAGGAGGCACAGTTCGACGGCGCCGGCGTCGGAGCCGCCGTACTCCTCGGGGACGGTCAGCCCCAGCCATCCGAGCTCGGCCATCTTGGAGTAGATGTGCGGCGAGTGGGTGCCGCCCTCGGTGGTGAGCTCGCGTCGCTCTCGACGCCGTCGACCTCGCGCGCGCAGAAGTCATCGATCGACTTGGCGAATTCACGCTGCTCTTCGGTGAGGATGTCGAACACTTCTCGCCTCGTTTTTCTGTGTGGTTGCCCCGGTATCTGGCACGGGGTGCCGGTTGGGTGCACACTGGACTACTGTGGCGCGTATCGCGGTACGCTACATCAAATATATGTGATCGGTAACGAGAGGACCTCAGATGACGACCACCGAGCCCAGCAAGACCGGCCCCACGTTCGCGAGCCTGGACCCCCGCGACGGCACCGTCCTCGCGGAGTACCCCGTCGCCGGTCCCGAGGAGGTCGCCCTCGCCGTGGAGCGTGCGCGTGCCGCGGCTCGCTGGTGGGCGAACCAGGGTCCGCGGGGTCGCCGTGAGTGGCTGCTGGAGTACAAGCGGGCGATCTCGTCCAGGGCCGAGGAGTTGGCGTCCCTGATCTCCGCCGAGACCGGGAAGCCGGACGAGGACGCGACCCTCGAGGTCATGCTCACCGTCAGCCATCTGGAGTGGGCGGCCAAGAACGCGGACAAGGTCCTGCGACGGCGCTCCGTCTCGGCCGGGCTGCTCATGAGCAACCAGGCCGCCTACGTGGAATATCAGCCCTACGGCGTGGTCGGCGCGATCGGCCCGTGGAACTACCCCGCGTTCACCCCGATGGGCACGCTGTCCTACGCCATGGCCGCGGGCAACGCGGTGGTGTTCAAGCCCAGCGAGCTCACGCCGGGTGTGGGCGTGTGGCTGGCGGAGGTGTGGGATTCCCTGGGCGCCTCCCAGCCGCTCATCCAGACGATCACCGGCGACGGCTCGACGGGCGCGGCGTTGTGCAGGGCGGGCGTCGACAAGCTCGCGTTCACCGGCTCCGCCGCGACGGGCCGGAAGGTCATGGCCGCCTGCGCGGAGACGCTCACGCCGGTCGTCATCGAGGGCGGTGGCAAGGACGCCCTGCTCGTCGACTCGGACGCGGATCTCGACGCGGCCGCCGACCAGGCGGTCTTCGGCGCCATGGGCAACGCGGGCCAGACCTGCGCGGGCGTGGAGCGGATCTACGTCCACTCGGACGTCCACGACGCGTTCGTCCAGAAGTTCACGGCCAAGGTCCGCGCGCTCACCCCGGGCAACTCGATCTCCTCCAGCTACGGGCCCATGACGCTGCCGGCGCAGGTCGACATCGTCCGCAGGCACGTCAAGGACGCGATCGCCAAGGGCGGCAGGGCCGTACTCGGCGGCGAGGACTCGGTCGGCGAGAAGATCATCGAGCCGGTCGTCCTCGTCGACGTCCCCGAGAACTCGTCCGCGATCACCGAGGAGACCTTCGGCCCCACCGTCGTGATCAACCCTGTCGCGGACCTGGAGGAGGCCATCGAGAAGGCGAACGCCAGCAGCTACGGCCTCGGCGGTTCGATCTTCACCGGCAACAAGAAGCGGGGGCTGGCCCTCGCGGAGAAGTTGGACGTGGGCATGGTGTCGGTCAACTCGTTCCTCGCGTTCGCCGGCATCCCGGCGTTGCCGTTCGGCGGTTCGGGTGACTCGGGTTTCGGCCGTATCCACGGCGCCGACGGGTTGCGCGAGTTCGCCCGCCCCAAGGCCATCACCGCGCAGAAGTTCGCGGCCCCGCTGAACCTCATGACCATGACCCGCAAGCCGCGTGACATCAAGGTCGTCAAGTGGATGCTCGCGAACGTCCAGGGAAGGATGTGAGGTGAGATGACCGCCACCTCCGAGAGAACCGAGGAGGTGACGACGACGACGAGGGCCGCGGCCACCGAGCGGTCCGCCGTGCCCGGGGTGTTCGGACCATGATCCCGGCCGACCTCGTCGCCGACGCCGCCGTCGACCACCCGCTCACGGCAGGGGTCCCGTTCAAGCCCGGGCGCTGGTACTGGCGTGATCTCATCGCGACTCTCGATCCGGTGGCGGACGCGGCGGAGATCCACCGCATCACCTCCGCGTACGAGTTCCCGTGGGACTATCAGCGAGCGCTCGAGCTGGCGCTGTACCGGACCTACTGCATCCCTTCGGTGTCGGCGGTCCTGGAGCAGGCGGGCAACTTCCGCGATCACCCGCAGAAGCGGTACGACGACACCGCGCTGCTCATGGTGGAGCTGGTCGAGCACGGGTACGACTCGCCCCGCGGCAAGGAGGCGCTGCGGGTGATCAACCGCCAACACGCGATGTACGAGATCACCAATGACGACATGCTCTATGTGTTGTCGACGTTCATCTACGAACCGCTCGAGTGGATCGATGCGAACGGCTGGCGGCGTCTGCATCCGAACGAGCGGCTCGCGGCGTTCCACTTCTACCGCGCAGTCGGGGAGCGGATGAAGATCAAGGGGATCCCGCAGGACATCGGGGAGTTCCGGCGCTGGCGGGACGACTACGAGGCGCGCACCATGCGCTACGCCCGGACCAACGAGCTCATCGGGACGTACACGCTCGATCTCATGTGTTCCTGGTACCCGGAGCCGGCCCGGCCGGTGGTCCGCAAGGTCGTGCAGGCGCTGATCGACGACGACATGACCCGCGCCTTCGGCTTCCCGTGGCAACCTCGGGCGTTCCGCGAGGCCGCCTACGCGGCGCTGCGGATGCGGTCGAAGGTGGTGCGGTGGCTGCCGGTCCGCCGCCGCGAGCTCGGGTCCCGTGGGACCGAGAACCGGACGTACCCGGGATACCCGGAGGGTTACCGTCCCGCCGACCTGGGGGCCTGCCCCATCCAGCCGCGCGACCGGGTGGGCGCCTGCCCGGTCGTGCACGCTCCAGCCGCCGGCTCCACCGGAGCCGCCTGACCCGGCGGAACCGCCGCCGCGCCCCGCGATTTCCGCACGTCGGGACGCCGAACCCGATGCCCGGAGAGGGTGCGTGACCCACGAGGGCGTGAGGGGCACATGGGTGCGCTTTCCGGGTTAGGTGGAACACGGTGTGATCTTGACAACACCGGCTACAGTGGGCATCGCGTAGCGACACTTACACATATATGTGATCGGATCCATGGTCGTTCTGGAGGGACGACGTCATCGCGGTCGGTTGCAGAAGGGATCAGTCGCCGATGCCAAGTCCTGAGGCCACCTCCGGTGGCACCTACGAGGAGGTCCAGCCGTGATCCGCACCCGATTCACCGAGGAGTTCGGCGTCCATCATCCCATCGTCCAGGGCGGCACGATGTGGGTCGGCCGCGCCGAACTCGCCGCCGCCGTGTCCGAGGCCGGCGCGCTGGGGATCATCACCGGACTCACCCAACCCACGCCCGAGGACCTGGTCAAGGAGATCGCGCGCTGCCGGGAGATGACCGACCAGCCGTTCGGCGTCAACCTCACGATCCTTCCCGCGATCTCTCCGCCCCCGTACGCCGAGTACCGGCAGGCGATCGTCGAGTCGGGCGTGAAGATCGTCGAGACGGCCGGGTCCAATCCCAAGGACCACCTACCGGTGTTCCACGAGGCCGGCATCAAGGTGATCCACAAGTGCACCTCGGTCCGCCACGCGATCAAGGCCGAGCAGCTCGGTGTGGACGCGGTATCGATCGACGGCTTCGAGTGCGCGGGCCACCCGGGGGAGGACGACGTCCCCGGCCTGGTGCTCATCCCTGCCGCGGCGGCGAGGCTGTCCATCCCGATCCTCGCCTCCGGCGGGATCGCCGACGCCCGCGGCATGGTGGCAGCACTGGCGCTGGGAGCCGACGGCGCCAACATGGGCACCCGCTTCATGTGCACGGCCGAGTCGCCGGTGGCCGAGCAGGTCAAACAACAGATCGTGGCCAACACCGAGCTCGACACGAAGCTGATCTTCCGGACACTGCACAACACCGCGCGGGTGGCCGCCAACGCCGTCTCCGCCGAGGTCGTGTCGAAAGAGGCCGAGAGTGCCGAGTTCTCCGACATCCAGCACCTCGTCGCCGGAGCCCGCGGACGCAAGGTCTTCGAGGACGGCGACCTGGACGCGGGCATCTGGAGCGCCGGCCAGTGTCAGGGTCTGATCCACGACGTGCCCACCGCGGCGGAGCTCGTCGACCGGATGATGGCCGAGGCTGAGGAGATCATCACCGGCAGGCTGGCCGGGATGGTCGAGGCGGGGGAGAAGGTCCGATGACCGCGACCGGACGTGACGCCATCAAGGTCGACCATGACGA
>NZ_JAALDN010000353.1 GCF_014144855.1 Dietzia maris
TGGCCGGCACCTCCGCGTGCGCCGGGGACGATGCCGCGGACCCCGCCGACGGCGGCCCGGGCTCGTCCGCCGCAGAGGGGACGGATGCCCTCGAACCCGAGGTGACCGTCGACCCCGGTCCCGCCCCGGTCGTCGACCTCATCGACGCCGGCGAGGGCGAGCGGCGAGTCCTCGCCTATGCCCCCTCGCTCGAACCGTCGGTCGTGGCGATCACCCGCTCCGCCAACTCGCGGACCGAGGTCCCGGGAGCCGAGCCGCGCACCGACGACACCCCGGCGCAGACCCTCACCGTGGAGGGACGATCGGAGCCCGACGTCGACGGCGCGCAGCGGGCGACCGTGACCGCGCGGGAGTTCACGTCCGTGGACGAACTCCGCAACGCCCAGTTCTCCACCGCCCCCGGGTTCACCGTCACCTGGACCCGCAGTGCCGACGGCATCGTCCGGGAACTGTCGCTGGCGGCCCCCTCGGGGGCCACCGACGCCGCCCGCGCCGGAGTGGAGATCACCGCCAACGCGGTGTCGGACGCGACAGTGGCGTTCCCCACCGAAGAGATCGGCGTCGGCGCCCGCTGGACCGTCACCCGCCGGGTCGACGACGCCGTGGCCCCGACGAGGGTCACCACCTACGAACTCGTCGACGTCGACGGCGACATCGCCACCGTCCGGTCGAGCACCACCGCTCCCGACCCGGCGGGCACCCTGGCCGCCCCGGCACCCGACGGCGGGCCGGGCGTCACCCTCGACGTGGAGTCCTACGAGGTCACCGGCTCGGGCGAGCTCATGGTGGACCTACGAGCCCCGGTGCCGGTGGGCGGAACGACCGAGTCCTCGACGCGGGCCGTCTACGTCGATCCCGACTCGGGACGACGCACGACCTACGACGAGGACTCGGTGCTGCGGTTCCGCAGCGTGGACTGACGCTGGTCAGGCCTCGCTGTCAGTCCGGGCCGACGGCGCGCTGAGGTGCGGTCAGGCCGCGGCGCACGTGGCCGGCGGCTCCAGCCCGGCGTTGGTGATGAGCGCGCAGGCGAACGCCTTCTGAAGCTGCCACTGACCACCCTGGTTGATGAACTGGGCCTGGACGTTGATGTCCTCCTGGCCCGGCTGGGAGATCACCGCGTTGGCGATGAGCGTGCCGGGGATGTCCCCCTCCGCCGCGCCGGTGATCGTCACGTCGGCGCCCTGCTCGGCCTTGAGGGCGGCGATCTGGTCGAAGATCTCGGGCGCCTCCGCGCCCCCCTCCACCAGGTCGACCTTCTCCTCCACCGGCACCGCGGGGTCGGAGGCCCGGTCGAGCAGCTGGGTCAGCTCCTCGGCGGTGGGCACGGTGGTCTCCTGCGCGCTCGTGGTGGGCGCGGGGGCGGTCTCGCGCCCACCGTCGTCGTCGCCTCCGCAGGCGGCGAGGCCACCCAGTGCGAAGGCGGACAGGGAGACTGCGGCGATGGTCCGTCGAAGACTCACGCGGGGTCCTTTCGTCGAGATGTGCGGCACCGGGCATGCGGTACCGAGCCGGGCATGGCTCCGGGCCGGGTCACCGGCCCAACGAACATCGGTGAGCCATTGTTCCATCGTCAGCGGCCGGGATGGTTGACGCCGGGCCGCCCGCACACCACTGTGGAGCGGGTGACCAGCGCCGAGACC
>NZ_JAALDN010000354.1 GCF_014144855.1 Dietzia maris
GCGCCCCCGGGCGGCGAGAGCTTCGCCGTGGTGCGGGCGCGCGTCGAGCGGGGACTGCGGCGCATCGTCGCCGACCGCCCCGGCGGCGTGGTCGCCGTCGTCAGCCACGTCACCCCTATCAAACTGGCGATCCGGGCGGGCCTGGGCGCCGGTGACGAGCTGCTGTTCCGGCTGCACCTGGACCTCGCCTCCGTCTCCGACGTGCGTTTCTACTCCGACGGGCCGACCTCGGTGCACCTGGTCAACGACACCTCCCACCTCGTCTGAGCCCGCACCCCGACCGGCCCGCGCGGGCGACTAGACTCCCTGGGGCGAACGAGTCGGCCGGACGGCCGCGGACAGGGGAACCGGCGCTATCGGTGGCCAGGCCCCGGCCCGAGGAAAGTCCGGACTCCACAGAGCAGGGCGGTTGCTAACGGCAACCCGGGGTGACCCGCGGGACAGTGCCACAGAAAACAGACCGCCGCGCCTGCGGGCGCGGTAAGGGTGAAACGGTGCGGTAAGAGCGCACCAGCGCCCCGGGTGACCGGGGCGGCTAGGTAAACCCCGCCCGGAGCAAGGTCGAAGGTCGCACCGCTCGCGGTGCGGCTGCGCGGATGGCGTGCAGCGATGCACGGGAGGGCTGCTCGCCCGAGTCCGCGGGTGGACCGCTCGAGGTACCCGGTGACGGAGTGCCCAGATGGATGGTCGTCGCCCTCCGCCCGCGGAGGGCACAGGATCCGGCTTACAGGCCGGCTCGTTCGCCCCGTTCCCGGCAGGCGGTGCTGCGGCGCGCGGTGGCGGGCCCGGACCCGGATAGTAGGGTCCGAGGTGACAAGCCCGTCCCGTCGAACCGAGGAGGCCCACCGTGTCGGACGAACAATGGTACTACGACATCGCCACAGGTCAGGCGCAGCAAGGCAAGGTGACCAACTGGGACAACCGGATGGGCCCCTATGCCACGCGCGGCGAGGCCGAGGCGGCGCTGGCCAAGGCGAAGGCCCGCAACGAGGCCTGGGACGCCCAGGACGACTAGTACGAGCCCGGGAGGTCGAGCCGGGCTGTCCTACTTCTTCCCGCCCTTCTTCTTGCCGCTCTTCTTCTTGTCCTTCTTCTTCCGGCGCCGCCGTGCCGCACGCCGTGACTCGGACAGTTCGCGATAGGCGGCCGTGACCGCCGCGGCGTCGCTCTCGAACCCCTCGAGGGTGCGCTCGGAGAACGCCCGCTCGTGCTCGAAGAGCACGCCGAGGCCGAACGTCGACTCACCGGCGAACTCGGCCCGCCGCGCGATGCGCCGGATCCACTGCCGGGTGGTGACGCTGTCCTGGACCTCCCCGAGCACCGTGTGCAGCCGGTCGCAGGCCGTACGCAGCGGGGCCACCGTGAGGTCCTCCGTGTTCGGCACCGCGCTGACGTTGCGGCGCAGTGCCTTCGCGCGCTTGCGCACGACGTGGGTGAGTTCCTCCCGCTGGGCCAGCGTCAGGTCGAGGGAGTCCAGGTCGCGCTCGGTTCGGGTACGGACCTTGGTGAACTTGGAGAACTGCCGGTCCACCCCGCGCAGCAGTGTCTCCTCGGCCTCGCGCCGCTTCCTACCGCCCTTCGACGGAGCACCGCCCTTCGACGACGCCCCGCCCCCCACTGCGGCAGGGCCGGTGCCGGCGACGCGGACCAGCTCGTGGAGTCGGTCGACCACGTCGAGGTACCGGTCGGAGAGCAGCGCCGCGGTGACGCGTTCGCCCGCGCGCTGCTCCGCGAAGTCCAACTCGGTGCGCAGGAGATGCCGGGTCCGTGCGGTCACCACGTCCTCGGGGTAGTCGGCTGCCAGCGCCCCGAGTCGCTGGTCGACCACCTGGATGTCCCGGGCCTTGCCCAGCACCGCGGCGAGTTCCTTGAGTTCGGCGAGGAGCGCGGCCGGGTCGATGTCGGTGCCGGCGGTCTCCGCCCCGAGCTCGTCGGCGTACGAGCTGATGGTGCTCCGCAGGCCACGGACCGCGACGCGCATCTGGTGGACGCCCACCACGGTGACGCGCCGGGCCGCCGGATCGTGGTCGAGGAGTTGCTGCAGGTCCTGGACAAGGGCGTCGCGCACGGGCGAGACGCCGCGCTCGTAGAGGTCGGGGAGTGGGCCGATGGTGCGGGCGAGTTTGGACGACGACGACGAGGCGTGAGCCCCGGCGTCCGCGCAGGCGGCGGCGACGGTCGCGAGGAGATCGTGTGCATCGGGTCGCGCCGGATCGACCAGTTCGGTCTCCCATTCCCGCCATCCCGCCGTTGATCCGCCGGCGACGAACGACTCGGTGGAGACACGGTCGTCGCAGAACTCGATCACCGCGGCCCCGTCGGGGTCCCGCAGCGTGAGGACCTGCCGGCGGTTGTCGATGCGGGCGACGGGCTCGAGGGGCCGACGGCGGACCAGCCCGGCGACGGCCGTGACGAGCTCCGCGGGGACGACGTCGTCACGGGGGTCGCCGTCGCCGAGCGGGGCCTGCAGTTCGACGCGTCCCGCCCGGTCGGGCAGTTTGAGGTGCCAACCCTCGTCGTCCCCGCCGGTGCGGCGCCGGAGTGTGACCTTGTGCCGGGTGAGCGAGAGGTCGGCGGTGTCGTAGTAGGTGGCGGAGAGCTGGTGCTCCACCGGGACGTCCGCGACGAGAGGCGCCAGGGCGTCGACCGTGGGCAGCGGGGTGTGCTCGTCGACCTCGAACTTGCTCTCGACCTCGACGGTCTCGTTGATCGTCATGGTCCGGTTGTATCAGTAAAGGATGAACACCGGCAGTGAGCGCCGCCCCTTCCGGACTTACCGGCGGGTAAGGTCAGTGGCTACGGTCACACGTTCGTCGTAAGGGAGAGATTGTGGATCAGCCGAAAATCGTCGACGTCCTGGTGGTGGGGGCGGGGTTCTCCGGGCTCGGTGCCGCCATCCGGCTCGCGCAGGAGGGCTTCGACGACCTCGTCGTCCTCGAACGCGGCCCCGACGTCGGCGGGACGTGGCGCGACAACAGCTATCCGGGCGCGGCGTGCGACGTCCCGTCCCACCTGTACTCGTACTCCTTCGCCCTCAACCCCGACTGGTCACGGGCCTTCTCGCCGCAGGGCGAGATCTACGACTACATCCGGAAGGTCACGCACGAGGCCGGCGTGCGCGAGAAGATCCGCTTCGGCGTCGACGTCACCTCGGTGGACTACGACGAGTCCCGCGGCCGGTGGACGGTGCGCACCAGCGAGGAGGAGTACGACGCCCGCGTGGTGGTGCTGGGCGTCGGGGCACTGTGCGAGCCCAGGCTCCCGGAGATCGACGGCGTCGGCGACTTCGCCGGGCCCGTCTTCCACACCGCCCGCTGGGACCACTCGGTGACGCTGGCCGACAAGCGAGTCGCGGTGATCGGCACGGGCGCCTCGGCGATCCAGGTGGTGCCGTCCATCGCCCCGACCGTGGCGCACCTCGACGTCTACCAGCGCACCGCGCCCTGGGTCCTGCCCCGGATGGACCGGCAGTACCCCCGGTTCGAGCGGTCGCTGTACCGCCGGGTGCCCGGGCTGCAGCGCGCGGTGCGGGCCCTGCAGTACGCCAGCCGCGAGTTCCAGGTGGTGGGCCTGACCCGCACCCGCGCGGCGCTGGCACCCATCAAGGCGCTCGGACGGGCACACCTGGCGATGCAGGTGCGCGACCGTGCCCTGCGCGCGCGGCTCACCCCGCACTTCGAGATCGGGTGCAAGCGCATCCTGCTGTCCAACACCTGGTACCCGGCACTGTCCCGGGACAACGTCGACGTGGTCACCGAGCCGATCACCCGCGTCACCGAGGGCGGGATCGTCACCGGTGACGGAACCGAGCACCCCGCCGACGTCCTGGTGGTGGCCACGGGCTTCCACGTCACCGATTCACCGTTCTTCGAGCGCGTCCGCGGAACGGACGGGCGCACCCTGGCGGACAAGTGGCAGAGCGAAGGGATGGAGGCCTACAAGGGGACCACGGTCGCCGGCTACCCCAACCTGTTCGTCCTGGTGGGCCCCGCGACCGGACTCGGGCACTCGTCGATGATCTACATGATCGAGTCCCAGCTCAACTACCTCGTGGACGCGCTGCGCACCATGCGGGACCGCAGCCTGCAGACCGTCGAGGTGCGTGCGGCCGTCCAGGACGCGTACAACCGCGAACTGCGCGACAGCACCGGCGAGACCGTGTGGGTGACCGGTTGCCGGAGCTGGTACCTCGACGACAAGGGCAACGCGCCGGCCGTGTGGCCGGACTACACCTTCACTTTCCGCAACCAGACCCGGGAGTTCGACCTGAGCGCCTACCGGCGGACCGCGGCCGACGACACGGCCGCGACGCGTACCGGGCAGGAGGCCCTCCGGTGAGCGCCCCGATCGGCAGACTGTTCGGCGCCGTCGGGTCACTGGCCCGCCGCCCCCGCTGGCGGATGGACGGCAAGGTCGTCGTCGTCACCGGCGCCGGCTCGGGGATCGGGCGCGAACTGGCGCGCGAGGCCGCGCGGCGCGGCGCCCGGTTGGCACTGAGCGACATCGACGCAGACGGACTGGCCCGGACCGTCGAACTCGCGCGCGGTGACGGCGCCACCGACGTGCACTCGCAGCGTCTCGACGTCACAGAACAGGCGATGGTCGCTGAGTACGCGGGGGCGGTCGCCGAGCACTTCGGTGTGGTCCACCTGGTCGTCAACAACGCCGGCATCGCGTTCACCGGGGCGGTCGAGCAGTCCGGCTACAAGGACATCGCCCGCGTGATGGACGTCGACTACTGGGGCGTCGTGCACGGCACCAAGGAGTTCCTCCCGCACCTCATCGCCTCCGGCGACGGCCACCTGGTCAACATCTCCAGCATCTTCGCGTTCCTGTCCGTGCCCACCCAGAACGCCTACAACGCGGCCAAGGCGGCGGTGCAGCAGTTCACCGAGTCCCTGCGGATGGAGATGATGGCGGCCGGGCACCCCGTCGACGTCACCTGCGTCCACCCGGGCGGGATCAAGACCGCCGTCGCCCGGAGCGCCGGCGCGGCCGAGGGGCTGGACAGCGCGAACTTCGCCACGATCTTCGACGCGAAGTTCGCGCGCACCGAGGCGTCGACCGCCGCGCGGGTGATCCTCGACGGCGTCGAGCGACGTAGGGCGCGCGTGCTGGTGGGGGTCGACGCCCACCTGCTCGACGCCCTGGTCCGGCTGTTCCCGACCGGCTACCAGAAGGGCACGGTCGCGATGTCGCGCCGCTTCGGGGTGGTCTGAGACGGGGGCGCGCCCGGCCCGGGCTCCTCAGGGACGGAAGCGGTCCGTGGCCTCCAGCAGGTGGTGCGTCGTGCCGGGTTCGGCCATCGCGTGCCCCGCGTCGGGGACGATGTGCAGCTCCGAACCCGGCCACGCCGCGTGCAGCTCCCACGCGCCTGCGACCGGGCACACCACGTCGTAGCGGCCGTGGACGATCACGGCGGGCAGGTGGGCGATCCGGTCCATCCGGTCCAGGATCGCCCGGCCCCGCAGGAACGCGTCGTGGACGAAGTAGTGGTTCTCGATCCGGGCGAAGGCCAGGGCGAAGCGGTCCGGGTCACCGCCGGTGCCGGCGGGTCGGGGAAGCAGGGTCGAGGTGGACGTCTCCCACGTGGTCCACGCGCGGGCCGCCTCGAGTTCGACCTGCGGATCCCCGCAGTGCAGGAGCCGGTGGTAGGCCGCGACGTGGTCGTAACCCGGCTGATGGACGGCGTCGGGGCCGTCCGCGGCGAGCAACGGCGCGAGGTAGCCCTCCCACACGTCCGGGAACAGGTGCGCGGCCCCACCGCGGTAGAACCAGTCGATCTCGCTCGGGCGGCACAGGAAGACGCCGCGCAGGATCAGTCCGCGGACCCTGGAGGGATGCTCCTGGGCGTACGCCAACGCCAGGGTGGAGCCCCACGAGCCGCCGAAGACCAGCCACTCCTCGACCCCGAGGTGCTCCCGCAGTCGCTCGAGATCGTCGACCAGGTGCCAGGTGGTGTTGACCGTCAACTCCGCGCCGTCGGCGACGTGCGGGGTGCTCCGCCCGCACCCCCGCTGGTCGATCAGGATGATCCGGTAGGCGGCCGGGTCGAACATGCGTCGGTGCTCGGGCGTCGTCCCGCCACCGGGTCCGCCGTGGACGAACAGGACGGGGGCGCCGTGCGGGTTTCCGGAGCACTCCCAGTACACGTGCTGCCCGTCGCCCACGTCGAGCATCCCGCTGTCGTAGGGCTCGATCGCCGGGTACGGGGCACGTCGGGCGGCCCCGTGTCCGCTGTCGGTCGTCGGTGCCACCACGGTCAGAAGGAGTGCTCGGCGCCGGGGAAGGCCCGCGAGCGGACCTCGGTTCCGTACTCGCGGGCGGCGTCACGCAGCGTGTCGGCCAGCTCGGCGTACCGCTTGACGAACTTCGCGGTGCGGCCCGTGCTGTGCCCGGCCATGTCCTGCCAGACCAGCACCTGGGCGTCGCACCCGTTGCCGGCCCCGATGCCCACGGTGGAGATCTCCAGTTCTGCGGTCACCTCCCGGGCCAGGTCGGCGGGCACCATCTCCATCACCACGGAGAACGCCCCGGCCTCCTGGACGGCACGCGCGTCGGCGCGCAGCTGATCCGCCGCGTCGCCGCGTCCCTGGACCCGGAACCCGCCCAGCCCGTTGACCGACTGCGGCGTGAAGCCGATGTGGGCCATCACGGGGATCCCGGCGTCGACGATCGCCTTGATCTGCGGGACCATCCGCACGCCGCCCTCGAGCTTGACGGCCTGGGCACCGCCCTCCTTCATCATGCGGGTGGCCGCGGCCACGGCCTGCGTCGGCGAGGCCTCGTAGCTGCCGAACACCAGATCCGCTACGACCAGCGCCTTCGGGGCGCCGCGGGTGACGGCCCGCACCAGCGGGATCATCTCGTCCTCGGTCACCGGGACCGTCGTGTCGTAGCCGTAGACCACGTTGGCGGCCGAGTCGCCGACGAGCAGCACCGGGATCCCGGCCTCCTGGAACAGCCGCGCGGAGACGAAGTCGTAGGCGGTGAGCATCGGCCACGGCTCGCCGGTGGCCTTGAGCTCGGCGAGGTGGTGCAGACGGGTGACCCGGGTCAGGCCCTGCGGCCCGTCGCCCTTCGGCGTCTGGTCCGGTGCGCCGACGGCGCCGTAGACCGGGGAGTCGGGGGTGTCGCTCATGGGAGTGGGGCCTTCCTTCGGTGACCTCGAGGCCGGCTGGGCGCCGGTACCCGGGTGGACAGGGGGCGGTGACGTGCGCGGCGGGATCCGTTCGCTGTCGCGGACGAGTCTGCCACGACGGGCCCGGAGGGGGCCGGTGGGCGTCGCGGCGGGCGGATGTCACACGCTCGTAACACGACAGGCACTAGGTTGGAGCGCATGAACCGCCAGCAGGAGTACGTTCTCAGGACCTTGGAAGAGCGCGACATCCGGTTCGTCCGGCTCTGGTTCACCGACGTCCTCGGCACCCTCAAGTCGGTCGCCGTGGCGCCGGCCGAACTCGAGGGCGCCTTCGGGGAGGGGATCGGCTTCGACGGCTCCGCCATCGAGGGCTTCTCCCGGGTCTCGGAGGCGGACACCGTCGCCAAGCCCGACCCGTCGACCTTCCAGGTGCTCCCGTGGGCCCACGCCGACGGCAAACAGCACTCCGCGCGCATCTTCTGCGACATCTTCAACCCGGACGGCAGCCCCAGCTGGGCCGACCCCCGGCACGTCCTGCGGCGTCAGCTCAGCAAGGCCGCCGACCTCGGGTTCTCGTGCTACGTGCACCCCGAGATCGAGTTCTTCCTGTTCAAGGACCTGGACACGGACGGCGCGGAGCCGGTGCCCACCGACAACGGCGGCTACTTCGACCAGGCCGTGCACGACTCCGCCCCGCACTTCCGGCGCCACGCGATCGAGGCGCTCGAGGCGATGGGCATCTCGGTGGAGTTCTCCCACCACGAGGGCGCGCCGGGCCAGCAGGAGATCGACCTCCGCTACGCCGACGCCCTGAGCATGGCGGACAACATCATGACGTTCCGCTACGTGGTCAAGGAGGTGGCCATGAACAACGGGGTGTGGGCGTCGTTCATGCCCAAGCCCCTGCGTGACCACCCGGGCTCGGCCATGCACACCCACATGAGCCTGTTCGAGGGCGACGCCAACGCGTTCCACGACCCGGACGACGAGTACCAGCTGTCCGATACCGCGAAGTCGTTCGTGGCGGGCATCCTCACCCACGCGCCCGAGTTCTCGGCGGTGACCAACCAGTGGGTCAACTCCTACAAGCGACTCATCGGCGGAGGCGAGGCCCCCACCGCGGCCACCTGGGGCCGGGCCAACCGGTCGGCGCTCGTCCGTGTGCCCATGTACACGCCCAACAAGGCGTCCTCGCGCCGCATCGAGGTGCGTAGCCCGGACTCGGCCTGCAACCCGTACCTGGCCTACGCGGTGATGTTCGCCGCCGGGATCAAGGGCGTCCAGGAGGGGTACGAGCTGCCGCCGGAGTCCGAGGACGACGTGTGGACCATGAGCCGGCGCGAGCGGCGGGCGATGGGATACACCGACCTCCCGGGCAGCCTCGAGCAGGCGCTGGACGCCATGGAGGAGTCCGAGCTCGTCGCCGAGGCGCTGGGCGAGCACGTGTTCGAGTTCTTCCTGCGCAACAAGCGGCGCGAGTGGCGCGAGTACCGCAACGACGTGACCCCGTACGAGCTGCGGCACTACCTCAACTTGTGACCGGGGGCGGCATCGTGAGCAGGGACTCCTCGCGCCCTCGGTTACCGAGCCCGGGCCGCCTCGGGCTGCTCGACGACCGGGCCGCGGACTGGCTCGACTACCTGGGGTGGACCGACGACGACGCGGTCCCGGTGCTGTGGTCGCTGTCCCGGGCTCCGGACCCCGACCTCGCTCTGGGAGCCCTGGTGCGGCTCCACGAATCACTCGCCGCCGGGTCCCACGATGAGAGTGGCTCTGCCCGCGCCCGCGCCGGTGCCGACGTCGCGGCGCTGGACGACGCGCTGCGATCCGACTCGCGGCTCCGGGCGCGGCTGCTGGGGCTGCTCGGATCCTCGAGCGCGCTGGGGGACCACCTCGTCGCCGAACCCACCCGGTGGGCGCTGCTGCGCGG
>NZ_JAALDN010000355.1 GCF_014144855.1 Dietzia maris
ACCCGATCATCAGAACCCTGCTTTCCGAAAGGTGTCCCTAACACCGTAGGAGGCAACTCCCTCGATCACCCAGAGGGCGGACTGATCACCGCCGGTGCGGCGGGTGGCCCACGAAATCGCGCGGGCCATCCCCGCGGCGGTCGTCGGGAACTGGGCGGTATCGATAACCTCACCAGTGGCAGCCAGGACTGCCAAGACGTGATTGCGTGCGTGGGTATCAACGCCGATGACGAATGGGTGAGCATGCGCGACGATGGTCATAGCGGCTCGGGTCCTTCCTACTCAGGGACAGCGGTCCGGCCGCTGGTGGCCGGCGCCGGTCTGGGTAGGAGTCACTTCGGGGCAGCACTGTGATGAGTCACGTTCCTTATGGAGCGGACAGCCTTCTGATCAAGTCACCGAGGTGGGCCAGGACGGCGTCGGCTGCCTCACCCCGGTTGGACAAATCCCTAGTAGGGCACCCCGAGGGGGCCGGGCGGTTCATGAGTCACGACCGGGGTGATGCGGCCAACTCCTATCCTTGCCAGCCGGTCCCAGACCAGCCACCCCAAGACTCACAGCGGTTCAGGTCGTGGATGGACTCGGCCGGGATGGGTTCGCCTCCCTGCTTGCGGGCAGCAAGAAAATCATCAACGAGTTGCACGCATCCGTCGTGGTCGACGGTGCAGAGCCCAGTAAGGCGAGCGAACACGACGGGACCCAGGAGTTGAACGATCGCGAAGGTGGTGTCGACGTTGCCGAGCTGTGCTCGAACGTCAGGATGTGTGAGGATGCGGTCAAAGGGCTGCCGGTATTCCTCGATGACTCGACTACGCAGTGAGGTGATCGCGGCCGAATCGGCAGGATCGCCGCCGACTGATCCGATTGACAGCCAAGCCAGAGTCGTAATGTTCAGCGGCGCCTGGTCAATCAGGTCGGCTTGGGCCGTGAGAAGCGCGATGAGTTGGTCGCGTACCGACCCACTGGTGGCAGAGACTTTCGACGGGGCGTGTCAGATGGTCTGTGTGAGTTGAT
>NZ_JAALDN010000356.1 GCF_014144855.1 Dietzia maris
GGAGCGGCGGGGACGCCGCGCGGCCCCCGCAGCCGCCGCACCCCGCGGCGCCGGATCGGGCCCCTGCGGATCCTCGGACTGGTGCTGGTCGTCGTGCTCACGCTCGGGGTGGTGAGCGTGCTGTGGGCGGATTCGAAACTGCAGCGGATCGACGCGCTGACCGACTACCCGGGGCGAGGCGGCAACACGCCCGGCACCGTCACCCTGTTGGTGGGCACCGACTCCCGCGAGGGGTTGACCGCCGAGCAGCAGGCCCAGTTGTCGACCGGGTCCGAATCGGACGCCGGCGGCAAGCGCACCGACACGATGATGCTCGTCTACACCCCCCGCGGCGGGGACCGGACGATGCTCATCTCCCTACCCCGTGACCTGCTGGTCGACATCCCCGGTTACGGCGAGAACAAGCTCAACGCGGCCTACGCCTTCGGCGGTCCACCCCTGTTGGCGCAGACCCTGGAACAGCAGTCCGGGGTGCGGATCGACCACTACGCGGAGATCGGATTCGGTGGCTTCGCCGGGATCGTCGACGCGGTCGGCGGCGTGGACATCTGCCTCGACGAGCCGATCAACGACCCGCTCGCCGGACTCGACCTCGCCGCCGGGTGTCAGACGCTCGCCGGCCCGCAGGCGCTGGGCTTCGTGCGCACCCGCTACGGCTTCGCCGAGCAGGACCTGCAGCGCGTCCGCAACCAGCGACAGTTCCTCGGTGCGCTCATGCGCAAGACGCTCTCGCCCGGGAACCTGCTCAATCCGTTCACGGCCGTGCCGCTGGTGAACTCAGCGTCGGAGGCGGTCACCGTGGACACCGGCGACCACATCTGGAACCTCGCCATGGTGATGCGTCGACTCAGTGGTGACCCGCTCACCGTGACCGCGCCCCACGACGGGATGGCCTCCGGGTCCGTGGGCTCCTACCTCGTGTGGGGCCCCACGACGACCGGGTTCTTCGACGCGGTGGCCTCCGGGCGGACCCCGGGACCGGAGTTCCTCGACACCGGGCCGTGAGCGGCGGAGCTCAGCCGGCCGGGGTGATGGAGACGATCCCCCACGTGCCGCCGGGGTTCTCGGCCACGCGGACGCGCTGCCGGATCAGCACCGGGTCGGCCCCCGGCGGGTACTCGGTGAGGTCCACCTCCAGCAGGGTCGGTGACAGTTCGCGTACGTCCACGCAGTGAGTGGTGCCCTCGGGGACCCGCTCGACCCCCTCGACGCGCAGCTGCTCCTCGGTCATCCGGCTGGAGGGGGCGACCGCCTCGAAGGCCTTCTCGGCCGAACGCTCCACGTAGTAGGCGTGATCGAAGGCCAGCACCGCCCCGGCCGGCGTCTCGAGCGAGCCCGGCCCGGACCCCACCACCCGGCCGGGTTCGGCCACCTCCACGCACCCGGTGTCCCTCTCGTCCGCAGGGCTGACGGCCCCGCGGGTGACGACGAACCCGAGGACCGCGGACCCACCCAGCACCGCGACCCCGGCGGCCGCCAGCAGGGCGATCCGTGCCG
>NZ_JAALDN010000357.1 GCF_014144855.1 Dietzia maris
CCTCGAAGTCGGCACCCTTGAGCAGCGAGATGCACTCCTGCAGGTCGTCGCGCTTCTTGGACGACACACGGATCTCCTCGCCCTGGATCTGCGCCTTGACGCCCTTGGGGCCCTCGTCGCGCAGCAGCTTGGTGATCTTCTTGGCGTTCTCCTTGTCGATGCCCTGCTTGAGCGAGCCGACCAGGCGGAACGACTTGCCCGACGGCATCGGGTCGCCCACCTCGAGCGCCTTCATGCTCAGCCCGCGGCGCACCAACTTCTCCACGAAGACGTCCTTGGCGGCCAGCACACGGTCCTCGGAGTTCGCGACGATCTCCACCGCGTCCTCGCCCTTCCACTCGATGCTCGCGTCGGTCCCGCGGAAGTCGTAGCGGGTGCCCAGCTCCTTGGCGGCCTGGTTCAGGGCGTTGTCCACCTCCTGGCGGTCGAACTCCGAGACGATGTCGAACGAGGACTCCGAGGCCATGGACGTACTCCTGTCGTTGGGGGATGTCCCGGTCAGGCTACCCGCCACGGCCGGGGCCCGAGGCGGCCACGGCCAGGGCCCGAGGCCGCCACGCGCGGGGCCGGGAGTCGCCGCCGCACCACCCCTGAGTGCCCCGATTTGGCAACGGGGGTCACGGGCGTTGTATCGTGTCGTAGCGCCCTTGAGGTGCACGCCAGATTGCCCGAGCGGCCAAAGGGAGCGGATTGTAAATCCGTCGGCTTAGCCTACGTTGGTTCGAATCCATCATCTGGCACTCGGAGACCCCCGCCACAAGCGGGGGTCTTCGTGCATTTCGGGACTCGTCGCCCGAGGATCTGTGAAAATATGACCACGCGCGGTCCCCAGAGTCACGGCCTCACGACCTGTCACGCCGCATCTCGTCGAGAAGAATCGAGGTGAGACGTATCCACGACGGCCCCGGCTCCGAACCACCGGACATGACACTCCTTTCGATGACCGCCGCACATCGGATGACGGCCGGCGACCTGCCGGCCGGCCTGGGTTCCGCAGTGGAAGAATGGGCCGATGACCTGGGGCGGACCACCCGCTCCGGCAAGGGGATGCGCTCCGCGCTCTTCGACGCCGTGTACACCACCTCCGGGGGCGCCGACGAGGCCGTGCGGGCCGCCGCGGGCCGGGCTCTGGAACTGCTGCACGAGGCGTTCCTCGTCCATGACGACCTGGCGGACGGGGACGACCAGCGCCGCGGCCAGCCCAACCTGCAGGGCCGCACCACCGCGCGGGCCACCGCCGGGGGGATCGGGACCGAGGCCGCCGGG
>NZ_JAALDN010000358.1 GCF_014144855.1 Dietzia maris
TCGGCGAGGTCGGTGACGCCCGGGGGGACCTCGACGCCGGCGGCCGCCAGCGGGCGGCCCATCGGGTCGGTGGTCATGAGGAGGGTCTCGATGTCGGTGGGGTGGCGGTCGAGGCGGTCGGGGACGGTGACGACGGCGACGGCGTCGTCCGCGGCCCCTGTGCTCACCTCGGCGCCCGCCCACCAGGCGCCGAGGAGGACGCCCGCGGTGAGCCAGTGCGCGGGCAGGTCGCACACGATCACGTCGCCCGGCACCACCCCGAGTTCGTCGCGCAGGAGTCCGGCGATCTTCGCGGCCCAGTTGGCGGTGGAGGTGACAGACAGTTCCACTCGTGACGGGGCGGCCTGGTTGTAGTGGGTGACCATGGGGGTTCCCGGGTCGAGTGCGAGGAGCGGCTGCAGGACGGTGTCGGCGGCGGTGGTCACTCTGGGCCTCCCGGGTGGTGGTCGGTCAGTGGGCGCAGTCGGTCGGTGGGCGCAGTCGGTCAGTTGACGCAGGGCACGTCCGAGCCGGCGTCGAAGGTCGGGCGATCCGCGATGGACGGCGGCAGCGGCGCATAGGAGGAGGTGGTGGGGGAGTAGGACTCGGTGCCGGCGGCGTCGCCGGTGGGGCCACTGTAGTCCTCGGCCAGGACGACGCGGACGGAGCCGTCGGGCAGCGCTGGGTCGACCTGCACGGGCAGGCCGCCGAGGGCCTCCGATACGGCAAAGGCGGCGTCGTCGTCGGCGGAGGCTGCGGCGACGTGCGAGGTGTAGGCGGCGGCCGGGTCGGTGAGCAGGTCGCCTGCGGTGTAGCCGAGTTCGGTGAGGGCTCCGGAGACCTGCGCGGCCAGACCGTCGATCGCGGTGGTGTTGACCACGGAGACCGTCACCTCGGCGGGGTCCGGCCCCGGCGCGTCGGTGGGGGTCTGCTCCGGATCGGTGGTGGCGTCGGCGTCCGCTTCCCGATCCTCGGTGCTGGCGAAACCGGCCACGAACTCCGACACCTCGGCGGGGTCGGCGGTGACGATGGACTCGCCCCACTCGGTGAACGAGTCGATGCTGGTGACCGGGATGGTCTCGAATCGGACGTTGCCGCCGCTGATGTCCTGGAGCTTCATGGCGAAGTCGACGAAGTCCCAGTTCTCGTCGATGACGAAGGACCGCTTGGCGGCGTCGACCAGCGCACCGAGTTTCGAGGGGTCGGCCAGGGTGCCGGCGGAGAGGATCTTCTTGACCAGCTGGGACATGAACACCTGCTGACGGACGATCCGGTCGAGGTCGCCCGCGGGCAGGTCATGGCGTTGGCGCACGAAGCTCAGGGCGTCCGATCCGGAGACCGTCTGGACGCCGGCACGGAAGTTCGCGCCCGACAGCGGCTCGTCGACCGGCTCGTTGAGGCAGACGGGGACGCCGCCGACCGCGTCGGTGAGCAGCACGAACCCCAGGAGGCCGATCTCGGCGTAGTGGTCGGCCTGGACGCCGGTGAGATCCTCGACGGCGCCGATGAGGCCGTTGCGCCCGGCCTTGACCGCGGCGCGCTGGTCCTCCTCGGTCAGTTCACCGTCCGGGTCGGACGCGACGGCACGCTCGAGATGGGCCTCCTTGTTCGCGGCGTAGACGCCGTTGATCTTGCTCCCGCCGACCGAGCTGGTCTCCACGTAGACGTCGCGGGGGATGGAGATCGCGGTGGCGGAACTGCCGTCCTCGGGGATCCTGATGAGCAGGATCGTGTCGGTGTTCTCGCCCTCCTCCTCGCCGGTCCGGATCGTGGCCAGTTCCTCTTGGCTGAGGGGGTTGCCCTGCGCGTCGGTCCGGTTGTCCGTGCCCACCAGAAGGATGTCGACGGCGCCGTCGAGGCCACCGTCACCCACGTCGAGACCGCCGGCGGAGGTCAGGTCCGAGCTGAGTCCGTTGAACAGGGTCCACCCGACGCCGGTGACCAGGAGACACAGGGCGGAGACGAGGGCGGCCACGACGCGACCGACCCGGTACGCGACCGGGCGGGCCGGGGTGGCGTGACGCCGTCCCCGTGCCCGGCCGGGGGCACGACGGGGAGTCGCTGGCAGCTCGGCGCTCATCCACCGTCCTTGTCGTCGAGTAGGGCCGCTCGAGGCCGCCGATGATGATCAACGGTACCGCGCCGCGCGCCGGGCGTCGGAATCCGTGGGGTGCGTCGTAGGGTGTTTCGCGTGACGACCCGACTACCCGTCGTGACGGTGACGTACTCGCCGGGCGACCACCTCCGCAGCTTCGTCGAGACCCTCCCCGCGGCCACGACCCGGCAGGTCGGCCTGGTGATGGCGGACAACGGGTCGACGGACGGGGTGCCGGAGGAGGTAGCGGCGGAGTACGGGTTCGCCGAGTTCTTCCCCACGGGTGACAACCTGGGGTACGGCACCGCCATCAACCGGGCGGTGACGCTGATCGCTGGCCGGCCGGAGGATTTCGACCAGGAGTTCGTCCTGGTGGTCAACCCGGACGTGACCTTCGAACCCGGGTCGGTGGACGAGCTCCTCGCCGCCGCCGCACGCTGGCCGCGGGCCGCCGCGTTCGGCCCGCGGATCTCCGAGACCGACGGGTCCGTGTACCCGTCCGCCCGGGCGGTGCCACGTCTGGGCGCGGGGATCGGCCACGCCCTGCTCGGCCAGGTGTGGCCGCGGAACCCGTGGACGGCGGGATACCTCGACGACGCGGACATGGAGACCGAGCGGGCCGCCGGGTGGCTGTCGGGTTCGTGCCTGCTGCTGCGCCGGGCGGCGTTCGATGCCCTGGGCGGGTTCGACGAGCGGTATTTCATGTACCTCGAGGACATCGACCTGGGCGACCGTCTCGGCAGGGCCGGGTGGCAGAACGTCTACGTGCCCGCCGCCGTCATCCACCACGACCAGGGTCACGCTGCGAACGCGGTGCCGGAGTTCACCCTCCGGGCGCACCACCGCAGCGCGTACCTGTTCCAGGCGGACAGGCACCCATACGCCTGGCAGGCACCGATACGCTGGGCGCTCAGAGCGGGCCTGGAGTTGCGGTGTCGCCTGGCGATCCGGTCCACCCGGCGCGCCGCGGGCTGAGCTTGACACCCCGGAACCGAGACCCATCCACCGGCCACCGGAGCGGGGCGAGCGCGCCCCCGCCCGCGGCCCTTTCGACAGCAGGAGCCTTCACCGTGACCTCGACGACCCCCGGGAGTGCCACCGCCGACGACGACCTGATCGCGGACACCGAGGCGGTGGTGCTGGTCGGCGGCAAGGGCACCCGGCTCAGGCCCCTGACGATCTCGGCGCCCAAGCCGATGCTGCCCACCGCGGGCCTGCCCTTCCTGACCCACCTGCTCTCCCGGATCCGGGCGGCCGGCATCCGGCGCGTCGTGCTGGGGACCTCCTTCAAGGCCGAGGTCTTCGAGGAGTACTTCGGCGACGGGTCGGCCCTGGACCTGGACATCTCCTACGTCGTGGAGACCGAACCCCTGGGCACCGGCGGCGGCATCCGCAACGTCCTGTCCGAGCTCACCGCCTCGACGGTCATGGTGTTCAACGGCGACGTCCTCGGCGGGACCGACCTGCGGGAAATCCTCGCCCTGCACCGCGAGAAGAACGCCGACCTGACGATGCACCTGGTCCGCGTCTCCGATCCGCGCGCGTTCGGCTGCGTCACCACCGACGACGACGGGCGCGTCCAGGACTTCCTGGAGAAGACCCAGGATCCGCCGACCGACCAGATCAACGCCGGCTGCTACGTGTTCCGCCGTGAGCTCATCGAGCAGATCCCCGAGGGCCAGCCGGTGTCGGTCGAGCGTGAGACCTTCCCCCAGTTGCTCAGTGAGGGCCGGCGCGTCTACGGGTTCGTCGACTCCGCCTACTGGCGGGACATGGGCACGCCGGAGGACTTCGTGCGCGGCTCGGCGGACCTGGTCCGCGGCATCGCCCCGTCGCCGGCGCTCGACGGCCACGCGGGGGAGTCCCTGGTCCACGAGGGTGCCGGGATCGGGGCGGGCGCCGTCCTGGTCGGCGGGACCGTCGTGGGGCGCGGCGCGGAGATCGGGGCCGGGGCCAGACTGGACGGCGCGGTCGTCTTCGACGGTGCCCGCATCGAGGCCGGGGCGACGGTCGAGCGTTCGATCGTCGGATTCGGCGCGAGAATTGGCCACCGTGCGCTCATCCGCGACGGGGTGATCGGTGACGGCGCCGACATCGGTGCGCGCTGCGAGCTCTTGCGCGGTGCCCGCGTGTGGCCGGGGGTGCAGATCCCCGACGGCGGGATCCGCTACTCCACCGACATGTAGGCCCGGCCGGCCTTCGCCACCCATCCGATGTCTTGCCACCCATCGGATCCGGCCGGCGGCGCGGATCCGGCCGGCGGCGCGGATCCGGCCGGGGGACCGGTCGGCGTGCGGCTACCGACTCACTCCACCGTGACGTAGGCGTCGCCTGCCGGCCGCGACTCCCGTGGCGGGACCGTCTCGGCGGGCACGCCCACCG
>NZ_JAALDN010000035.1 GCF_014144855.1 Dietzia maris
CACCGCGCCGGCCACGCCCAGGGCCGCGCCCACGAGCACGGCGAGGACGGTGCGCCAGACGCGTTTGGTCACCGCGGCCTCGCCCAGTCCGTCGGTGGATCCGCCCAGCGCCGCGACGATCTCGTCGGGGGAGACGGTGCGGGAGCCGATGGTCACCGAGGCGATGACGACGACGACGAGGACCGCGATCGTCACCATGAGCCACAGCAGACGCACGCGCGCCGGGCGTCGCACAGCCTGGACGGCTGACCTCGCGACGCCCGACGCGGGGGCTGCGGCCGGGGCCGTGGCCGGGTCGGCGGTCACCTGCCGGCGGCCTCCGCGAGCTGCGCGACGTAGTCGTCGAGCACCCACGAGATGGCCAGGGGCGTGGGGTTGGCGGCGGTGCCCATGGGGCCGTTGCCGTCGAGGAACACGATCGCGTCGTTCTTCACGGCCGGCATCTGCGACAGCAGCGGGTCGGCGCGCAGCGTGTCGACCAGCGACTGGTCGCCGTAGGTGACGATGAGCTCGACGTCGTCGAACATGTCGAGCTGCTCGGCGCTGACGCTGCCCGAGAACTTCCCGCCGGCCGAGGCCTCGGCCACGGCCTTCGGGGTGGTCAGGCCCAGGTCTTCGAAGAACGCGGCGCGGGTGTCGGCGGCGGTGTAGAAGTTCACCGTGGACAGGTCGGTGGGGTCGACGTGCGTCATGAACATGGTCGCCGTGCCGTCCAGCTGCGGGTACTCGGCGGTCGCCTCGGCGATCTCGCCCTCGATCCGTCCGATGAGCTCGTCACCCTCGGCCTCGAGGCCCAGGCCCTGGGAGTTGAAGCGGATGACGTCACGCCACGAGGTGGCCCACGCCTCCTCGGGGTAGGCCACGACCGGCGCGATCTCGCTGAGCGTGTCGTAGTCCTCCTGCGTCAGGCCCGAGTAGGCGGCGAGGATGACGTCCGGGTCGGTGTCGGCGACGGCCTCGAAGTCGATCCCGTCGGTCTCGTCGAACAGCACCGGGCTCTCGGCGCCCAGCTCCTCGAGCTTCTCCTCGACCCACGGGAGCAGGCCGTCGCCGTCGTCGTCGCCGAAGTTCGCGGCGGCCATGCCCACGGGCACGACGCCGAGGGCGAGCGGCACCTCGTGGTTGGCCCACGCGACGGTGGCCACCCGTTCGGGTGCCTGCTCGATGGTCGTGGTGCCGAGGGCGTGTTCGACGACGACGGGGAACGCCCCGGAGTCGCCGGACGCGGCGGCACCGCCGGGGGAATCGGCCTCGGACGACGACCCGCACGCGGTCAACACCAGCGCGGCCGTGGAGGCGATCAGGACAGAGGCAATACCGCGAGAACGCATCAGGGCGGCTCTCTCACTCTCAGAAAGGTCGACAGGGCGGCCCACCCGACACCACCATCGGCGTTAGGTGAGGCTGGCCTAAGACGTTACGACCCGGCTGGTGGGCGGCGCAATCGCTTGATCAGGACGCTGGGTATAGCGATTCGGACAGGGCGGAGGCGGCGTGGGCCCCGGCGGGGTCGCCCGCCCGGCGGAAATGCCCCGGGGTGAGGCCGGTGGTCCGGCGGAACGCGGCGCCGAACGCGCTGGCGGAGCTGTAACCGACCCGCACCGCGACCTCGTCGACCGGCATCCCGCCGCCGAGCATCACGGCGGCGTGCTGCGCGCGCAGCGCCGCCTGCCACGCACCGAAGCTCAGCCCCGTCTCGGCGCGGAACGTCCGGGTCACGGTCCGTTCGCTCACCCCGAGCCGGGCCGCCCACTCACCGAGCGAGCGGGTGTCGCCGGGGTTCACCTCGAGCGCGTCGACGATCGGGCGCAGCAGCGCGGAGTCCGGGCGCTGCACGAGCAGGGCGTGCGGTGAGGGCTCGAGCAGGTCGAACACCATCTGCTCGGTGAGCTCCCGCGAGTTCGGTTGCAGTGCGTGGTCGACCAGGCGCTCGAGCAGCAGGGTCAGCAGCGGGGTCACCTCCACCGCCACGGGTTCTCCCGGCAGGGGAGAGCGGGTCCGCGTGTCGACGTGGGCCGTGCGGTACCACGTGCCCGCCGGGGCCGTGGCCGAGTGCAGGACCCCGGCGGGGATCCACAGTCCGATCGACGGGGTGATTGTCCAGGTGCGCGCGCCGATGGTCGCGGTCGACGCCCCGGCGCGATTCCACAGCAGCTCGTGCGTGGGGTGCGAGTGCGGCTTCCACACGGTGTCGCGGTCCACGCGCTCGGCCATGCCCGTGATGACGAACGGCATCACCACCGCGCCCGCCTCGTACACGGGCAGTGTGCGCGTCTCCACGCGGCCAGGGTAGACCTGATCTGACCGGCGGGGACCCGGCGGCCGGCGTGAGGAGGAGCATGCGCGCGAGCGTGGAGTGGATGGAGCGGCACCAGGTGTCGCTCTACCTGGCGGGCCTCCTCGTGGGCGGGGTCGTCGGGGTGCTCGCGCCCGCGGTGGCCCGCACGGCGGGGCTCGCGATCCAGCCCGTGCTCGCGCTGCTGTTGTACGCGACGTTCCTCGGCATCCCGTTCGCGCGCATCGGTCGGTCCTTCCGCGACTGGCGCTTCCTCGGCACGATCCTCGCGGTCAACTTTCTGCTGGTGCCGCCGATCGTTTGGCTGCTGACGCGGATCGTCGCCCACGACCGGGTGCTCCTGGTGGGCGTGTTGTTCGTCCTGCTGACCCCGTGTATCGACTACGTCCTCGTGTTTGCCGGCCTCGCCGGAGCCGACGTGCGCCGGCTCCTGGCCGCGACCCCGCTGCTCATGCTCGCCCAGATGGCGCTACTGCCGCTGTACCTGTGGATGTTCGTCGGATCCGAATTGGTTGCGGCGGTGGAGCTTGAGCCATTCGTCGAGGCGTTCGTGCTGCTCATCGCGCTGCCTCTCGCGGCTGCGGCGCTGACGCAGTTCGTCGCCGGCCGCGGTGAGCCCGAGGGGGCTGCCCGGGCCGGCCGCGTCAGCCGAGTCGGTCGTTCGGTGGCGCAGGGCGCGGCCGCGGCGATGGTCCCGCTCATGGTCGCCACGCTCGCGCTCGTGGTCGCCTCCCAGATCAGCGCGGTCAGCGGGCGGCTCGGCGCGCTGGTGCAGGTGGTCCCGGTGTACGTGGCGTTCGTCATGGTCATGGTGCCGGTGGGCATCGCGGCCGGGCGGCTGGCGGGCCTCGATGTGCCGGGCAAGCGGGCGATCGCGTTCAGTGGCGCGACCCGAAATTCCCTGGTCGTCCTCCCGCTGGTCCTGGCACTGCCTGCGGCGTTCGATCTGGCAGCCCTCGTCGTCGTCACCCAGACCCTCGTCGAGCTCGTCGCCATGGTCGTCCTCGTCCGGCTCGTCCCTAGACTCATCCCCGAGGTAACGCCGGTCACTTGACGGGCGTCGGGCGCGTGGTTCCGGTAGCTTCAGAGGGTTCCCGTGCGCGGCTCCGCCGGCGCCGGATTCTGCTCTCTGCTCACACCGCAATCCCAGAGGACGACCGTGACGTCTGAAGTCTCCGCCACCCCCCATTCCGCACAGGCGGCCCGGGCCCCGCAGGCCTCCCCGCCGATGCCCGCCGCCACCGTGCGGCTCATCGCCCTGCTCGTCGGCGCCGCGTTCGTGGTGATCCTCAACGAGACCATCATGTCCGTGGCGCTGCCCGAGCTCATGGGTGAGTTCGCGGTCACCGCCGCCACCGCGCAGTGGCTGACCACCGCGTTCATGCTCACGATGGCCGTGGTCATCCCGTTCACCGGATGGCTGCTCGTGCGCCTGCCGCTGCGGTCCGTGTTCGTCATCGCGATGAGCACGTTCACCGCCGGCACCCTGCTGGCGTCGTTGGCCATGGTGTTCCCCATGCTCGTCGCCGGCCGGGTCGTCCAGGCGGTCGGCACCGCCATCATGATCCCGCTGCTCATGACCACCGTGCTCAACGTGGTGCCCGCCGACCGTCGCGGCCGCACCATGGGCGTCATCTCCATCGTGATCGCCGTCGCCCCGGCCATCGGCCCCACCGTGGGTGGCCTGGTGCTCGACGTGCTCAGCTGGCGCTGGATGTTCTGGTCCGTGCTGCCCATCGGTGTGCTGGCACTCGTGGCCGGAGCGGTGCTGATCCGCAACGTCACCGAGCCCCGGCGCATCCCGCTCGACATCCTCTCCGGCGTCCTCTCGGCGATCGGCTTCGCCGGCCTCATCTTCGGTCTCAGCTCGATCGGCGAGGCCGCCAGCGACAACGCCCTCATCTCGCCGTGGATCCCCGTGGCGATCGGCGTGGTCGCCCTGGCCGTGTTCGTCTGGCGTCAGCTCTCGCTCAAGGACTACGCGCTGCTCGACGTGCGGGCGTTCGCGTTCCCGACCTTCACCGTGAGCCTGGCCCTCATGCTCATCTCGATGATGTCGCTGTTCGGCACCCTCATCCTGCTGCCGCTCTACATGCAGCAGGTCGTGGGCACCAGCACCCTGAACTCCGGGCTGGCACTGCTGCCCGGCGGCCTGATCATGGGCGTGCTCGGCTGGTTCGTCGGCCGCGCGTTCGACCGGATCGGCCCCCGGCCGCTCATCATCCCCGGCTCCATCCTCGCGTCCGCCGGCCTGTGGGGGATGTACACGTTCTTCTCCGCCGACAGTTCGCTGGTCACGGTCGTCGTCTGGCACATCGTGCTCAGCGTGGGCCTGGCGTTCCTCTTCTCGCCGCTCATGACCTCCGCGCTCGGCTCCCTGCCGCCGCACCTGTACTCGCACGGCTCGGCGCTGCTCAACACCCTGCAGCAGGTCGCCGCCGCCGCGGGAACGGCGCTGTTCATCACCGTCATGACGCTGGGCATCGTCTCCGGCGCCGAGTCCGGCCTGGGCGACGTCGCCGCGCAGATGACCGGCGTCCACAACGCACTGCTACTGGGCGCGTGCATCTCGCTCATCACCGTCGTCGGCGTGTGGTTCGTCCGCAACAGCGCGCAGACCGAGGGGCCGGCCTCGGCGCCGAAGGCCGAGGGGTCCGAGAACGCCACGGCGCAGGAGACCGCCTCGGCGTAACCGGCAGTTCGGGTGTAGCCGGCAGCCCGGGCGTAGCCGGTCGATCGCCCGCCGGAGTGACCCACGCCATACCCTGGATGGCGTGAAGGTTGATCTGACGGTCCTGGCCATCCCGGCGTTCGTCGGGGCGATGGCGGCCGAATACGCGTGGCAGAAGCGCAGCCCGGCCGTCGGGGAGCGGGCGGGGGACTACGAGTTCGCCGACACCATGGCGAGCCTCTCGATGGGCGTGGGAAGTCTGCTCGCCCCCTACATCTCCGCCACGGTGCTCTCGCCGCTCACCCCGCGGACAGGCCGATTCGCGAAAGGCGTGATGGGCCTGTCCCTCGGGGCGGCGGCCGTGGCCACCGCCGGAGACGTCCTACGCCGCCATCGCGGGTCGGGTCTGGCCGAGGCGGGGTCGTTGTCGTCGTCGTCATCCGGCCCCGGTCCCGACGCAGACGGTGCCACCGGCGCGGCGGTCCCTCCCGCCCTCCGTCGGATCACTGGCGGTTCTGCGGTCACCGCCGTGGCCTCGACCGTGGTGATGGTCTCCACGCTGTGGACCGCCCAGACCGCGAGCTCACGGCTCTTCCGGACGTCCCCGCTCGACCTGGGGTCCGGGCCGCTGGCGTACGCGGTAGGGATCCTCGGTTGGGACCTCATCTACTACTGCAACCACCGCCTCGCCCACGAATCGCGCTGGCTCTGGGCCATGCACGTCGTGCATCACTCGAGCGAGCGCTACAACCTGTCGACGGCGCTGCGCCAGCCCGTCGCCGAGGCGCTGACGATCTACGTGCCGTACGGGTTGCTCTCGCTGCTCGGGGTGCGGCCGGCGATCGTCATGGACGCCCGCGCGATCAACCTCATCTACCAGTTCTGGGTCCACACCGAGGCGGTGCGGTCGATCGGGCCGCTGGAGAAAGTGCTCAACTCGCCCTCGCACCACCGCGTGCACCACGGCAGCAACCGGCGGTACCTCGACCGCAACCACGGCAGCATCCTCATCATCTGGGACCGGCTGTTCGGTACCTACGAACCCGAGCGCGAGGACGTGGTCTACGGGCTGACCACCAACATCGACACGTTCAACCCGCTACGGATCGCCACGCATGAATGGGTCGCGATCGGGCGCGACATCTTCCGCGCGCAGACCTGGCGCGACCGCGCGGGGTACCTGGTGCGCGGGCCGGGGTGGGCCGGGGCGCGGAGGGCGTAGGGCCGCGGCGCGGGCGGACTCAGACGAGTCGGCGACCGACCATCCCGGCGGCATCGTCGAGCACCGCCCGGAACAGGGCGTCGTCGCGCAGTTCGAACCAACCCAGCGCCGCCCCGAACATCAGCGTCATCGCCTGCTCGGCCACCAGCAATACGTCGGCGTCCCACCGCAGGCCCGCACGCTCGGCCAGGCTGCTGAGCAGGGTCACGATGATCCGACGGTACTCCTGGCGGGACTGCGCTGCGAGAGCCCGCAGCTGCTCGTCGCGGGCCGCCATCAGAGACAACTCGAAGTAGGCGATCTCCGTCTTCGGATCGGCGAGGACGGAATCCGCGTAGGCCGCGAAGAGCTCGGCCACGGCGGCGGTCACGTCGTCGGGTCCGTGTACCGGCCGGTCCTGCTGCGTCTGCACCAGGTCCGACAGGTGCGTCAGGTCCAGACGCAGCACCGAACGCATCAGCTCGTCCTTCGATGAGAACGCGTAGTGGACGGACCCGTGGGGCACCCCGGCCTCCTTCGCCAGGGCCCGCGTCGTGAGCGCCCACGCCCCGTCCCGCGCCATTACCGTCACCGCGGTCTCGGTGAGTTCCCGGCGGCGCTGTTCGATCGGGACCTGTGCTCGGCGAGAGTCAGCCACGGTTCACCTCCGACGCGGCGGAGTCCGCCCGCGCGGCTGGTGGCACGTATGGAAGGTTCGCCTCCGGCCCTCGCGCGGACGTGGCTGCTGCGGCGTCGTGCGCCACCCCGACCGCTCCGGCCGCTCGCGACTCCGAGCGCAGGCCACGCCAGGCCAGTATCAGAGTGATCGCCGCCGTCCCGATACCGATCGCGGCCACGAGATCCATGCCCGCCAGGAAGGCGGAATCGGCGATCTCCAGCAGACGAGCGCCGCCGCCGGGCAGCGTCTCCGCGACCTCGTGGGCACCCGCCAGGGTCTGGGAGGCGGCGATCGCGGAGTCGGCATCCATGCCGGGCAGGGTAGCGGTCTCGACCACGCGGCTCGAGTACACGGCCATCCCCGCGGTGCCGAGTACGGCGGTGCCCATCGCGCCGCCGAACTCGTAGCCGGTCTCGGAGATCGCCGCGGCGGCGCCGGCGCGGTCACTCGGGGCGGCAGTGAGGATGACGTCGTTCGTGAGGGTCTCGGCCAGGCCCACGCCGATGCCGAACAGGGCCGACAGGAGCGTGAAGAGGAGCATCGTCTCGGCGGTGTCCAACCGGGTGCCGATGACGAACCCGACGATCACGAGGGACAGACCCGTCATGATCACGGTGCGCACCGAGACCGTCCGCGCCAGGACCGGGGCCAGAAGGGTTCCGACGACGGCGGCCACCGCGAGCGGCAGCATCCACAGACCGGCCTCGGCCGAGCCCATGCCGCGCACGAGCATGAGGTATTGCGGGAGGAAGAACATCAGTCCCATGAACGCGAACACCGAGATCACGTTGATCGACACCGCCGACGTGAACGCGAAGTTCCCGAACAGGGACACGTCGATCATGGGGTTCTCGCGGCGGCGCTGACGGGTCACGAACCAGACCAGCGCGGCAGCACCGAGAACGAAGGCGACGAGCACCGCCCCGTCGATTCCCTTCACGCCGGTCTTGAGGGCGTAGACCAGCGAGATCATGCCGGCAATCGAGAGGATGACGGAGGTCGGGTCGAACGGGCCCGGGTTGGGGTCCTTCGCCTCGGGGAGCAGGAACGGGGCGGTGAGGAGGAACAGCGCGATGACCGGGACGTTCAGGAGGAAGACCGAGCCCCACCAGAAGTTCTCCAGCAGCAGCCCGCCGACCACGGGGCCCAGTGCGGCGCCGCCGGAGAACGCGGTGGCCCATACGGCGATGGCGGTGCGTCGCTCGGTGCGGTCCGGGAAGATCGCGCGGATCAGGCCGAGGGTGGAGGGCATGAGGGTCGCGCCGCCGATGCCGAGCAGCGCACGGCCGACGATCAGCATCTCCGGACTGGTGGAGAACGCGGCCACGAGGGAGGCGACGCCGAACAGGGGCGCACCGATCATGAGGATCCGCTTGCGGCCGATCCGGTCTCCGAGCGAGCCCGTGAAGATCAGCAGGCCCGCGAGCAGGAACGAGTAGAGGTCGATGACCCAGAGCAGTTGATTCGACGTCGGCTGCAGGTCGGCGGACAGCGCGGGCACGGCGATGCCGAGCACGGACATGTCGATCGAGATCAGCAGAACGGGAAGGACGAGGACGAGCAGGGCCGTCCAGCGGCGTGCGGGGGACACGGGTGCCTCTCCAGGGCGGTCGGACTGCGGGCGGTGTGCACGCAGCGATGCCGGGGCGATCCGCACCCGGCGAGGATCATCCTGACACGAGGTTGGCCACCTGGCCAACCTCTCTTGGCCAGGTGGCCAGAAGTGTGGGGAATGCCACCGTCGGGAGCGCTCGCGGTTCGCGCACTTGGGTCATTCCGCTGCCGTCCGCGAGGGTGCTTCCGAGGGTTCACCCATGAGCGGACGCGCGCGAGGGGCAGGACATCCGACGATCATCCGGAGGGCGCTTCTACTGCTGCTGGCGCTCGTCCTCGCCGTGGCGGTGGCCCCGCAGTTGCAGCCGAGCGCAGCGGCCCAGCCTGGTGGGCGCCCGGCCGCACCGGGCTCCGGCTTCCACTGGGGCGTCGCCACGTCGGGCTTCCAGGTGGAGGGCTCGAACCCGGACTCCAACTGGAAGCGGTATGTCGACGCGACCGCGCCGACGGGTCAGGCCGACCCGGTGGGTGAGGCGGTGGACTTCTGGAACCGCTATGAGGAGGACATTGCCAACGCCGCGGCGATGGGCGTGAACACCTTCCGGCTGAGCGTGGAGTGGGCGCGGATCGAGCCCGCGCCGGGGGAGTACGACGACGAGGCCCTCAGACACTACGACCGGATCATCGACACGGTCCGCCGACATGGCATGACCCCCATGATCACGATGGTGCACTTCGTCTACCCCGGGTGGCTGGCCGACCGGGGCGGGATGCTCGCGGACAACGCAGTGGAGTCGTTCGGCCGCTTCGCCGACCTCATCACCGACCGGTGGGCCGGCGACGGCACCCTCTGGGTGAGCTTCAATGAACCTCTTGTCTTCTTTAAGCACGAGATGACCATTGGCCGGGTCGCCTTCACCGACTTCTCCCGCTTCCTCGACACCATCGAGGCCGCCCACCGGCTCGGCTACGCGGCCGCCCACCGGGCGGACCCAGACGCGATGGTCACCATGAACGAGGCCTACCTGCCGCTGGCCACCGAGTTCACCGACACGCTGATCGGGGACCGGGTGGCCGACGTCGTGGACTACGTGGGCATCGACTACTACTACGGTGTCGCGCTGAATAACCTCACCGCCATCAACGCGGCGTGGGACGACTTCGCGGCCGTGCGGCCACAGCCGGAGGGGATTTACGAGGCGATCACGCACTACGCCCACGCCTACCCGGGAAAACCGATCTACATCGTGGAGAACGGGATGTCGACTCTCAACGGTGGGCGCGCCGACGGGATCGAGCGGGGCGACTTCCTGCGCGACACGGTCTTCTGGCTGCAGCGGGCCGCGGCGGACGGCTACCCGGTGATCGGCTACAACCACTGGTCACTGGTCGACAACTACGAATGGGGCGACTACTCGGCGCGGTTCGGGCTGTATCGGGTGGACGTGCTCACCGACCCGACGCTGACACGCCAACCCACGTCGGGCGTCGACGCCTACCGCGAGATCATCGCGGGCGGGGGAGTGTCCGACGGATACCGTCCGGTGCTGCCGTCTGCGTGGTGTTCGCTGGCCACGATCCCGGACAGCTGTGCTGATCCCGTGACGGTGGAAGGGCCGTTGACGACGCTGGCAAGGTGGTAGCAGGGTTGCCATTGCAGCCGACTATCTGTCAGGACCCGCCCGCCCACGACGAGAGGACCGATGAGATGTTTCCCGCCGGCTCGATCGAGAATCCGCTGCGTTTTCTGTTCGGCCCCGGGCCGGATGAGCCCGCGTGCCTCGCTCTCACACCGGAGTGCATGGGCCTGATCCCGTACCTGGCCTCCCGGTTCGGTATCCCCAGCTAGGAGACTGCTGAACAAGCTGCGATCCTGGCACGGCCGGTGTGCGTGAGGGCCGGTTGGCCCTCGCGCGAAGTGCGGGGTTGGAGATCTCTGGGTTCGGCGAGAGGGGCGAGAGGTTCGTGGCGCCCACCGCGGGTTGTTCGAGCCTGTGCTGGGGCGGGAATGCCTGGCCCCGGCCCGCTGGTCAGGCCAGGGCCCAGGTTCCGTTCTGGCTCGTCAGTCCCATCGCGAGGAGTCGGCGCAGGTTCAGGGCGGCAACGCGGTGGTGGAGCCAGTTGTTGTTCTTCTCGACCCCGCGGTACGGCACGCGGCGGGCACCTCGGGTCAGCCAGGCGATCGAGCGTTCCACCATCGGTCGGTGCTGGCGGTAGACGGTCTGGAAGTCCTCATCGCCGGCGCGCTGGCGGTGCTGGCGTTGCAGCAGGTGGTGCTCGCCGAGCACGACTTTGCGCCCCGCGGTCGAGGTGGTGCACCGCTGACGCAGCGGGCAGCCACGACACGCCGCCCCGAAGGTGGCATTGCCCTTGGCAGACAGGCCACGGGTGAATTTGGCGGGGCAGGTCAGGGTGCCCGCCACGGCGTCGAAGGTGAAGTCATCCAGGGTGAACCCGCCCTCGACCGCGGGCCGCAGCGGCCACGGCTTGACCAGGGGCAGCCACTGCTTGCCCGCCAGGGTGTGCAGCATGTCGCCGCTGGCATAGGCGGAATCGCCGAGCACCTCGACCGGCTCGCCGACGCCGATGGTGGGATCGGCAGTGACTAGTGCCGCACCGACAGCGGCATCGGAGTTGGTCGGACCGTTGGGCTTGGTCAGGGAGCACATGGTGGTCAGGCCGGTGTCGGGCTCGACCACGATGTGGGCCTTGAACCCGTCCTGGCGGCGCTGGCGGGTCTTGTGGGCGTGGCGGGCATCGGGGTCCACGGTGGAGATCACCCGATCCGGCGCGGTGCGGCGGGCGATGCGCCACCGCCCGTCGGTGCCGTCTGAATCCTCAGCCGGCTCGACGTCCTGCCCGGCCACCAGCGCCAACAGGGCGACCGCTTCGGCCGGCTTGCCGCCGGCGGCGGTGATCGCCTCAACATCCAGAGCCCCAAGCAATGCCAGAGCATCGGCCACCAGCGCGGAGACCAACTCATCACGGGCGCCCTGGTCATCCCAGGCAATGCGCGGCTTACCGGCCTCGGAGTAGTCGTGCCCGCACGTCGCCGCCAGCCGGGTGCACTCGGAGGCGATCAGCTCCTTGGCCCCGGGCACCTCGCGGCCGACCCGGCGGATCTGGGCGATCAGCTGGGTGATCGTGTCTTGGCGGGCCACCGCATCATCCCGGACCGTCGAATCCAGCGCCCGGCGGGTCTTGGCCTTGACCGCACCGGTCTCGGCGATGACCTGACGCACCACCTCGAAGATCCGCTGCGGTCGGTCACTGGCCGCCAGGCGGCGTCGCCAATAGGTCAACGTCGACGAGTTGAAACCCTTCGCATCGACCGGATACCCGCAGGCGGCCTTCCACCGCAGGTCGAACGTCAGCGCGTCGACTGCCTCCCGGTCGGAGTGCCCGAACAGTGCCTGGAGCACGATGACCGAGGCGATCACCTCACCCGGGATCGACGGTCGGCCCCGGCCCGAGGGAAACAGGTCGGCGAACAACTCGTCCGGGAACAGCCGGTCACGGTGCTCGGCGAGCAACGCGAACACGCTGCCCTCCTCGAGCAGATGCCCCGCCACCGACTCCACATCCAGCAACTCACGCTGCCGATCCGACTCACCCTGCATGACCCACATCATTTCAGGGCCACCCCAACTCCGCGGGCCGGACACGCACTTTGTTCAGCAGTCTCCTAGGGCTCCGCACGCACGGGTCCTTGCCGGTCGGGGCGAGCGATCTCGGCAGCCACCCGCTGCCCCGACTCGACCGCACCGTCCATGTATCCGGCCCACTCGGTGGCGGTCTCCGTCCCGGCCCAGTGCAGTGGACCGACGGGGCGGCGGAGGTTCTCGCCGAAGCGGGTCAGGGTACCGGGCGTGGCGAACGCTCCGTAGCAGCCGCGGCTGTACTCCTCCCCGGCCCAGTCGTGGTCGATGACGGCGAGAGGGTCTCGGGCGCGAGGTCCGTAGTAGCCGGCCAGGTCCTCGAGCACCAGTGCGTGGCGGTCCTCGGCAGTCATCCGCGCGCCGGCATCCGCGTGGCGGCCCTCGAGGAATCCGACCAGGACCCCGGGCCCGCCCTCGTGAGGGGTGTTGTCGAAGACGGTGCCCAGCGGTCGCGACGTGCTGTTGGCCTGGCCGCTCCAGCCGTCGGTGCGCCAGAACGGCTCCGGGTAGACCACATTGATCTTGATGACCCGGCCCATCGGCATGCGCTGGACCAACTGATCCCGATCGCCGGGCACGCCGGGGGAGTAGCTGATCCTCGAGGCCAGCGGCGGGGGGACCGCGATCACCACGTGGCGGGCGCTGACCACGCCGCGGTGGCTGCGTACGTGGGCTCCCGCGTCGCTCCACTCGATCCCGATGACCGGGCTGTCCAGGACCACCCGCTCGCCGAGTTCGCGAGCGACCGCCAGTGCGATGGCCTGCGCCCCGCCCACGACCCGGTCCTGCTGGGCACCGCCGGCGGTGTCGATCAGGGCGTCGAGCCCACCGGCGGCGCCGATGTAGAACCCCGCCCACAGCGCGGAGAGGTCTTCGGGGCCGGCCGCGAACACGGCCTCGGTGACCGAACGGAAGTAGGCCCGACCGCGGCGGGTCCGAGCAGCGCGCCGGAGCCAGGTCTCGAACGTCTGACTGTCTAGTCGCTCGGCATCGGCCGCGCGCCACGGCTCGTCCGGCGGGATGGCGGCGGCCATGCGATCGAGCCGCGACCGGGCCCGGACGATGTCGGCCAGCGTACGGGGATCGATGTGGGGGATCGCGCCGGTGTACTCGGACCGGGTCCCGCCGAGCTCGGCGATGTGCCGGCCGGCGGTGTGCGTCGGAAAGGTCTCCAGGCCCAGCTCCCGGATCAGTTCGTGGATCCGGTGCTGGGTGGGGCCCACCCATTGGCCGCCGACGTCGATGGGGCTCCCGTCGGGCAGGTCGGCGTTGAGCAGGCGCCCGCCCACGCGGTCCCGGGCCTCGAGCACGAGAACCTCGAGACCGGCCCGGGTGAGTTCCCGGGCCGCGACCAGCCCCGCGATTCCGGCGCCCACTACCACGATGTCCACCGATTGCTCCATGCCAGGCCTCCCGTCACGTCGATGTGTATCAGGCGCGGGAGGTCGACGGCGACGGATCGGGATACCTGCACCCTGGCAATGCGAAACTCACCTGTCGGATTGCGCCTGATCTACGGGGTCCCCCTAGGTGAGTCGCAATCCGACAGGTGAGTCGGGTGGGCGGCTGGGATTACCTGCTGAACATCTTCGCGAAGAAGCCGTCCTTGACCGCGGGGACGTCCGACTCGTGGCCCGGGCAGCGGTCGGCCTTGGGCACACCGGTCATCACCTGGTCGACGTGCATTCCGCATCCGGCCCAGGTGGTCTTGCCGCACTTCTTGCAGGTGGCGGGACGGCACATGATGAGACTCCTCAGGGGGTGGGGTTGTCGTCGGCGTGGATCGCGCCGACCGCCGGCCGATGATCCGACTGGCTGATGCCCCGAGATTACATACCCCTAGGAGTATCGGTCAACCCTGCCGGTTCGGCACGCCCTGCACCTGTGGCGTGGGCGGGGTGGTCGACCTCGTCGTCGTCGTTCTCGTCGGGCTCACCCCCGCCGGCGTCCAGCCCGGCTCACCAGTCGCCGCGGGTCAAGCCGTCGCCCCATTCCCGCGCGCGCTCCAGTTCGCCGGGTAGAAGCGGGCCCTCGTAGCCGTCCACGTAGAAGGTCTCGGGATCCGTCACGGGGTGGCAGCCGAGCTTGCGTCATTGCCGCGAGTGGTTCCCCGACCTGTCGCACCGATCGGGCAAGATGTGTATCGGCGCCGGGAACACACAGGTGAGCCCGCGCGTTGCACATGTACGAGTGATTCGTCGGTGACCCGGCGGGGACTCTCGACCAACGACCTTCCCCGACAATTCCGAAGGGACCTCGATGCGCACCAGCAGCAACCCGGTCTTCAGTTCACTGTCCACGGACAGTGCCCGCGGCGCCACCCACCTCGGTGGTGCCGGCCGTGGCGCCTTCCAGCAGGGCCAGTACGGCCAGCAGGGCTTCGGTGCCCAGGCCGGTTACGGTGTCCCGCAGGCGCACCCGCAGTTCGCCGCCGACACGCGGCCCATGACGATCGATGACGTCGTCGCGAAGACCGGCACGACGCTCGGCCTGCTCGCCATCGTCGGCACGATCTCCTTCTACCTGATCACGATGAACCCGGGGCTGCTGTTCCCGTTCATCCTGGTCGGCGGCATCGGCGGCCTGATCACCGTTCTGATCGCCACCTTCGCGCGCAAGATGGACTCCGCGCCCGTCACCCTGACCTACGGCGCCCTCGAGGGGCTGTTCGTCGGCGCGGCGACGTACCTGTTCACCATCGACCTGCAGGGGACCGGCGGCGTCCTCGGCGCGGTGGGTGCCGCGATCCTCGGCACCATCGGCGTCTTCGTGGGCATGCTGTTCGTCTACAAGACCGGCGCCGTGCGCGTGACGCCCAAGTTCACCCGCTTCATGTCCGCCGCGATCGTCGGCGTGCTGTTCGCGGCCCTGGGCAGCATCGTGCTGAGCCTGTTCACCGGCACCAACCCGCTGTACGACGGTGGCCCGATCGCGATCGGTTTCTGCCTCCTGTGCATCGGCCTGGCCGCGTTCAGCTTCCTGATGGACTTCGACAACGCCGACCGCCTCGTGCGCGCCGGTGCCCCGTCCAAGATGGCGTGGGGCGTCGCGCTCGGCCTCACGGTCACCCTGGTGTGGCTGTACGTCGAGATCCTCCGCCTCATGAGCTACTTTCGCGACTGACCGGCGCGAGCTGTAGCGCTGCCTGACTGATCAGGTCAGGTTCCGGCGAATCCCACGGCCCCGGCCCCCGCGAGGGGAGCCGGGGTCGTCGGCATTTCGGGTGTGGCGGCGATGGGGTTCCGGCGGCGGCCGGCGTGCCCGGCCCGCCTCGTACACCCCGCGGGCGCCGCCGGGGTAGCCGGCTGCAGGACCAACGACGAGAGCGCCCCGGGCACACTTCCTCGAGAGAAGCGTGCCCGGGGCGCTCGCAGTGCCGCGGGGTGGCGCGGGCTCAGGCCGCGCCGGGTGGGATCAGCTGAGGCGCTCGAGCACCATCGCCATGCCCTGGCCGCCGCCGACGCACATGGTCTCGACGCCGAACTGCTTGTCCTCGGCCTGCAGGTTGTTGAGCAGCGACGCGGTGATGCGGGCGCCCGTCATACCGAAGGGGTGGCCGAGCGCGATGGCACCGCCGTTGATGTTGAGCTTGTCCTCCTCGATGCCGAGCTCGCGGGCCGAGCCGAGCACCTGCACGGCGAACGCCTCGTTGATCTCGAACAGGTCGATGTCGGAGATCGACTTGCCGGCGATCCGCAGGGCGTTCTTGACGGCCTCGATCGGCCCCAGGCCCATGATCTCGGGCGACAGGCCGGACACGCCGGTGGAGACGACGCGCGCGAGCGGGGTCAGGCCCAGCTCCTTGGCCTTGGTGTCGGACATGATCACCAGGGCGGCGGCACCGTCGTTGAGCGGGCAGCAGTTGCCGGCGGTGATGGTGCCATCGGGGCGGAAGACCGGGTTGAGCTGCGAGACCTTCTCGTAGGTCGTGCCGGCGCGCGGGCCGTCGTCGGTGGAGACGACGGTGCCGTCGGGCATGGTGACCGGGGCGATCTCGTTGGCGAAGTGGCCACGCTCGATCGCGTCGAGGGCGCGGGAGTGCGAGCGCACGCCCCAGTGGTCCTGGTCCTCGCGGGTGATGCCGGTCATCTGGGCGACGTTCTCGGCGGTCTGGCCCATGGGGATGTAGACGTCGGGGAGCTGGCCGTTCACCCGCGGGTCGGTCCAGGTCTCGGCGCCGCCCTCTGCGCGCGTGGCGGTGCGGGCCTCGGCGTCGGCGAAGATCGGGTTGTGTGTGTCCGGCCAGTGGTCGGCGGTGCCCTTGGAGAAGTTGGAGACGGTCTCCACACCGGCGGAGATGAACACGTCACCCTCGCCGGCCTTGATCGCGTGCAGCGCCATACGGGTGGTCTGCAGCGAGGAGGAGCAGTAGCGGTTCACGGTGGTGCCCGGGACGGTGTCCAGGCCGGCGAGTACGGAGACGACACGGCCCATGTTGAAGCCCTGCTCGCCGCCCGGCAGGCCGCAGCCCAGCATGAGATCGTCGATCTCGGTGGGGTCGAGCGCGGGGATCTTGTCCAGCGCGGCCTTGACCATCTGGGCGGTGAGGTCGTCGGAGCGGATGCCCACGAGGGAACCCTTGT